>CAMTON010000005.1 GCA_947074105.1 uncultured Bacteroidales bacterium | reverse complement strand
CTGCTTTTAACTTCAACAACATGGAACAGATGCAGGCTATTATCCAGGCTGCAGTTGAAGCTAAGTCTCCTGTTATTCTTCAGGTTTCTGCAGGTGCTCGTAAATATGCTAACCAGACTCTTCTTCGTTACATGGCACAGGGTGCTGTTGAGTACGCAAAAGAACTTGGTTGTGCTATTCCTGTAGTTCTTCACCTTGACCACGGTAACTCTTTCGAACTATGTAAAGAGTGTATCGATATGGGATTCTCTTCAGTTATGATCGACGGTTCTCACCTTCCATACGAAGAAAACGTAGCTCTTACTAAAAAAGTAGTTGACTATGCTCACCAGCACGACGTAACAGTTGAAGGTGAACTAGGTGTACTTGCAGGTGTAGAAGATGACGTTGTTGCAGAACACCACACTTATACTCAGCCGGAAGAAGTTATCGACTTCGTATCTCGTACAGGTGTTGACTCTCTAGCTATCTCAATAGGTACATCTCACGGAGCAAACAAATTTACTCCTGAGCAGTGTACTCGTGACGCAAACGGAATTCTTGTTCCTCCTCCATTGCGTTTTGATATCCTTGAAGAAATCGAAAAGAAAATCCCTGGATTCCCTATCGTTCTTCACGGTTCTTCTTCAGTTCCTCAGGACAAAGTTGCTATCATCAACAAATATGGTGGTGCTCTTAAAGATGCTATCGGTATCCCTGAAGAACAGCTACGTAAAGCTGCTGCTTCTGCAGTATGTAAAATCAACATCGACTCAGACGGTCGTCTTGCTATGACAGCTGCAGTTCGTGAGATCTTCGCTCTTAAACCGGGTGAATTCGACCCACGTCAGTACCTAGGTCCTGCTCGTGATCAGCTAAAAGAACTTTACAAAGAAAAACTTGTAAACGTACTTGGTAGCGCAGGTAAAGCTTAATATAAATAAGTCTTTATATATGAAGAGGGTGTGTCAGTTTATTTTGACACCCCCTCTTTCTTTTATCATATATTTTATCTGATATTCATCTCCTGAAGCCATATACCGTAAGAAAAAGCGGGAGAATGCAAATCAGGTTTTGATTCGTTTCTTCTGAACCATTGACCTATAGTTGTAAAAGGTGTCAGAATAACATCAGTTTCTTTATTATTGTATAATGCCTTAGCTTTATATACGGGCCCCATTATACTGTTGTCCGGTTTTACTGTCTCAATCGGTAAAGATTCAGTATTGATTCTTATGTCATTGCTGATATTTGCATTATCATTACCTACTTGTTTATTCCATACCATATCCAAAGCATATACTACAGGTCCTCTTAATAAAGCAGACGGTACTACATCGGTAGGTTCTTCTCTGTACATTAGCTCTCCTCCGGGAAGACGGTCGAAAATATATTTACTATGATTCTCTCGTTTTACCCATTTTAACTCCATAGGAAAAGTGATATCTATCTTATCTCCTTTTTTCCAATTATTATTTAGTTTAAGATATTCGCCTGATTCAACATTTTCAATTTTTCTTCCGTTAACCCTAACTCTTGGTGATTCACACCATTGAGGTATTCGCAAGTTCAATATGTTATATTTCGATTTATCGGAAGTTATAGTAATGCTGATGTTTTCAGATTCCGGGAAATTGCCGGAAACAACGAATTTTATATCATCGCTGTCAAATTTAGACGACAGATACTGATTTATGAAAAGCTCTTTTCCGTTTTCAGCATAAAAGAAAGTCGGTAAGAGAGATATGATGCGATGACCGCTAGCCGTACAACAGTCAGGACCATGGAAATAACCGTCAGGTTTAGTGCCGTTAGGAGCGGTATGATATCTGCAAACTCCTGTTTCCGCATCCTGAGTTGCAAATACATGATTTATCATAAGTTTTTCCATCGCTTCAGCATATTTTGCTTCAGCAGTAAGCTCCAGAAGAGCCTGGGTAAGCTGCATCCACGACATTGTAGCACAGGTTTCGACAACATGACCGTTAATAGGCTTTATGAATCCCGGCTCATAATGCTCTGCTACGCTTACACCGCCTGTAATATACATCTGACGCTTATTTATGTCATCCCATGCACCTTTCACTTTTTTCAATAAGCTTTTATCTCCGGTCACTCTGTATAAGCGAAGAAAGCCAAGGAAATTCATGTGAAAAGTATGTGAATGAACATAAGGTTGTAGTTCATGGATACCCATTGTTCCATCTGCCACTTTATCAAGTTTAGAAAAAGAATCCCATCCGCTCCATTTATCAATATTTTCAGTAATCCAGTTTCCCCATTTCAGATAATCTTTTTTACCTGTTAATTCGTAAAGTCTCATTACAGGATCAATAAGCATTGTACCTTCCCACGAATAATGAACGGAATGTCCTGCGAAATCCGAGCAGCCGGAAAGTTCTTTATTCTTATTTTCCGGATATCTCAGATCCGAAGGCCAGAATTCAAGTTTCTTAGGGCCTATATGACGAAGAATATAGTTACAAAGATTTTCAGCGGCACTTAAAGACTGAATATTACCTGTCTCTTCATATATAGTAAGGAAAGCATGAACAACGAAATACAGTTCATAGACATCCATACCCCTCAAAGTCCTTTCTGAGGAACGATAGCTGCAAGCTGTAGCCCCCACATATCCGTCTTCTTCCTGTGAATCTATTATGCGTTTAAGTATTGTATCCACTTTATCAAGCAATTCTTTATCATCACTTTGTATAGCCGAAAGATAAGCCGATTCAATCCATTTACCATGCTGTTCGGCTTTTGTCCAATCCCATGAAGTATGTTCGCGCTTTTCGATGAAAGAGACATATTCATCAATAGGGAAGTTCTTAAGATAGATATCTCTGTTTACTTCCATTCTTTTTCCGTAAAACCCCCGATATCTTTCACTGTTGTTACAGGCACCGGAATTTCAACACGATCGACTTTATATTTTACTTTACTTTTTTCCTGAGCTTCTATGCCCGTTGAAAGGGTCATAGAAATAAGAAGGGAAGACCAAAAAAGATGTTTCATAATTTGCTGTTAATTTATTATAGATATTGTTTATGTGTTATTCATGAGATGTTGTTTTTATCAGTATTCAAAGAAATCCCAAATTCCTAATAATCAGTTCTGTTATTTTATTCAAAAGATGGTGATTAATCTATCATTAAGAAAAATGTCTGTTCTGCCCCCATGATTTGATAAATTCAACCATATAAAATATGATATTTTCATAGCTTAAAAACACAGTATTCTTTAAGCATAATATTATCCGGGATTTTAAATCCAACAAATGAAAAAAGAGATATAATAAAAAGGCACTTATAATATTAAAAACATAAATAAGAAAATAGGAATTCTATTGCCGAGTAAGAGTATCATCTGTATATTTGAGATTATACACATTATTTTAAAATATCAATGAAAAACGCATTATATATACTGATAATTCTTTTTATCAATATTATCTCTGCCTATGCCCATCAGGCCAGGGTACTTCCTCATCTGGATAAACTGCCTATACACTCAATACACCGTATATTTCAGGACAGTGAAGGTTATATCTGGTACGGTACATGCGACGGACTATGTCGTGACGACGGATACGGAATAAGAGTCTTCCGATCAGATATCAATAATCCTAATGTAATGAAGAGCAATCTTATACACTGTATTGCTGAAGATAAAAACAAAAAGATCTGGTTCGGAACCGATAAGGGACTTTATTACCTTGATAAAAAGGATTATTCAATCCATGAAGTAGATTTCCTGGAATTAAAAGATAAAAAGATAACTAATATAATAGTCTCTTCTGATGGTCGTATATGGCTTGGAGGAAAATATGGCCTTTTAATGATAACAGAAGATCAGAATAATATTATCGATTATGGTATTGATGAAAGATCGGGTGATGTAACCAAGATTTATGAAGACAGTAAAGAGAATATATGGATTGCAACCTATTACGGAGGTATTCAGAAAGTTGATAAAGAAACTAAGATTGCTACCTCTTACAGGTACAGAGACGGAATGGTCGGGAATCATATAATAGAAGACACTTTTTCTGACCGGTATCTTGTAAGTATATGGGGTGAGGGCGTAAAAGCACTTAATATTTATGAAGACGGAAGTTATAGTTATTCTGATATTTATTCTGACAAGTTTATACCTTATGACGACAGATATGTAATTATGTTTTTCCAGGATGAAAATAACGGACAACTATGGATGGTTACACATACCGATCTTGTCAATTATGAATTTACCGAATCAAAAGAACTGAAGAAGACAGACACTTCGGGTTATCTTCCTTCAGAAAGAAAGATGTTAAGTGAAATAATAAAAGACAATGAAGGCAGATTATGGATTGCGGCATTTGACCGCGAAAGCTTTATGATAAATCAAAATGATGATCATATAAATGAATTCAGTCTTTCAACCATAAACCGTACACTTAATGTAACCCCTGCTATAGTTTCTCTTTGTAAGGAAGATGACGGTGTTTTCTGGTTTTCACAGGCCCGTGTCGGGTTGTGCCTTTATTCTCCGGAATCAGAAGAGGTTGTCACTTACAGTCAATGCCCTGAAACAATGAATATATTTTCTCTGTATGCGGTACCTTATATTACAAAATCACAAAAAGATAATATGATATGGGCCGTTACGGAGGATAATATGATTTTCGGGATAAAAAGAAAAGGTCTTACAATGAATCATGATGCAACAATCGATCTGTCAACAGTAACCTCTTTCAGATCCGGGATTAATACGATATTTGAAGATAGAGATGAACACCTCTGGATTGGAACCGGATCAGGACTTTACAGATATAATATAAGAACTGCAAGACTGGAAACAGCAAATGAGAATTTAGGTTTTATAACCGGAATTACACAGACATCCGATGGTACGATATGGACCTGCGTGAAGAATAAAGGAATATTAAAAATAGACAAAGACAAATCCGATACTCTTTTGTATAATATTGAAAAGGATTTCTCATGCCTTAACTCTACCTCCGACGGGCTAATATGGCTCGGAACAACTTCCGGAGGAATATTCCTTTTTGATCCGGCAAAAGGACTTATTGATTACAGCTCAATATGTGACATGAACGGCGATATAATCGAATCAATTCTTGTTGATGATTTTAATCATCTGTGGATACTCTCCAACCAATGTGTAAAAGAATTCAATCCCAGAAATAATGTCTATTACAGTTATTTTGCTAAAAACTCACAGATTCTTAATCGTTTCCTTCCTAAAGCTGCCTATAAAGGAGTAAATGAAATGTATTTTGGAGGAATACCGGGATTATTATCGATAAAACCAAGTAACAGGCTTGAACGAATACCGCGTAATGTAAAACCATTAATCACCGATGTTAAGATAGAAAGTAAGTCAATACTCGGGACTGAAAGCTATATACATGACGGAAATATCATTGTAGAGCCTTACGACGGGAACATAGAGATTGAATTTTCAATTCTCGATCACTGGAATATTTCTCAGATAAGATATGCATACCGCCTTAAGGATACAGATAAGGAATGGATTTATGTTTCTGAGGGAAGGAACTCTGCCTATTATAATAAACTGAATAAAGGAGATCATATATTTCAGGTAAAAGCAACTGATGGCAACGGTTTATGGAGCGACGGTATTACAGAAATACGGATCACTAAAAAACCTGATATATATGAAACATTCGGATTCCGGCTTTTGATTACAATTGTTTGCCTTATAGTGGTCTTTACCATGACATATCTTTTTATCCAGCATAAGGCAAATAAGAGCAGGCAGAAACTTATGCAGAATCTTTTAATAAAAGAACGGGAGAGCAAGGTTTCGGTACAAGAAGATCCTAAAGTTATGGCTATCGAATCATGTGGTCTGACATCGGCTGACGAACAACTTATAATAAATGCGCTTAAGGTTATTGAAGGAAATCTGGATGATACGGATTTCGATATATCTGTTCTTGCTGAAAGACTGAATATCACAAAGGTCACATTATCCAGAAAAATTAAAAATATAACAGGATATACAGCTCTTGAATTTATAAAAAGTATAAAACTAAAACATGCCTGCCAAATGTTGAAAAACAAGAATGTTTCTGTTTCAGAGGTGATCGCCGCAATAGGGTATAGCGACCATAAGCATTTTACCATAACTTTTAAAAATGCATACGGTATGACTCCGAGTGAATATCAGAAGAAACAGATTCAAGAGAAATGTGGCACATAATATGACTTCAAATGGTGTTTTTTTACATTGAGAGGGGGGGATTTTATCAAAATCCTCCCTTTTATTTTTCGCCATAGCTTCTGAATTTTTATGCCATCTTACGTATAAACTGAAATTTGTTGATTTGCAAAGTTCCATCTAATACCGACTTATAAACTTTAATTACCATAACATGACAAATCACAAATTTACTTTTATTTTATTTGCCGCTCTCGGTTGCAGTCTACCTTCGGCTTATTCTTCCGAAACAATCCCGGCAATAACCCTTAGCAAGGCTTCTCAGCTTGATTCACGCGTCAACATCTCCCTTTATGCATCCGCAGAAGCTCATTATACAGCTCCATGGAATAATCTTAACGCCATCAATGACGGTATAAGCGGCACGGGAATGGATCTGCCCAATCATCAGACATGGGGATCATGGTTTGACTCAAGACCATCTACAGGCTGGCTTACTTATGAATGGAGTACAGATTATAAGATAAATAAGACTTCTGTATATTTCTGGACAGACAATGGCTCTTCGAATGCCGGAGATGGTGTCGCAATGCCATCTTCATGGGAAATACAATATAAAGACAAAAGTACATCTCAGTGGGTTCCTGTTACATTGACAGGAGAATCTGTATATCCGTCAAACAGACTTGGTGTAAATACCGTTGAGTTTGAACCTGTAGAAGCATCAGCTTTACGATTATTCATGAACGCTTCAAACAACGGAAATACTAATGCTGCTTTAGGAGTGACCGAATGGGAAGTTTATGCTTCAGTCGACAGTCCTGTATTAACTTCATCAGCATCCAGAATACTGCTTGCCGAAAAGAAATACCTGAGATCCGCAACCATAAATATATCAGGTATAGGAATTAGCGAAGATGTTATAATTGAGAAAGACGATAAGCTCTCAGCCGTTACATTGTCGAAGACATATATGACAGCTGAGGATGTTCTTAACGGGACGGAACTTACATTCTCTTTCAATCCGGAAAAAGGAACAACCGGTTTCGGAAAAGTAACATTAAGAAGCGGAGACTATACTCTTGACTTAGACGTAATAATATCAAAAGACTCTGAAACTTTTGTTGAATCAAGAGGAAACTTTGTTTACGATCCCTGTCTGTTGACTTTTGATCATCTTACTCTTTGGGAAAACTCTCCTGAAATAGTCTGTATTTCCGAATATCCGGATATAAAAAGCGGAGCTACATGTGTAAAGTTTGAAGGCAGATCAGGCATAGAGATGAAAGGAAATCTTTCACTTCCTAAAGGTGATTATAAGATAAGTGGCTGGATAAAATCCAACGGTACATTTGAAACCGGCATTTACGCGACAAACGCAGTCTTCTCAACTTCCGATCCTAATGCCTACAGCGTAAATAATAATGACATAGGATTCCTTATTCCGGATTCAAAAGAGAAATGGCAATATTTTGAATACACCTTCAGTGTGGCTAACTCTGTAACAGGTGGTGCATGGATTAACAATGACAGAGACAAGACTTCAACTCTTACATTCGTTGATGAATGGCAGATTATTTATCTTAACTATCCGGAAGAGGAGGAATCTGCAGGATATAGCGATTATCCTATACAGCCGGTATCTTTTACAGATGTCAATGTAAGTGATATCTTCTGGAAATCAAGAATCGAGCAGAACCAGACTGTTACAATTCCTATAGCTCTTGAAAAATGTTACACGACGGGCAGGGTGGATAACTTCAGAAAAGCTGCGGGTCTTATGGAAGGCTATTTCAGTACAGAGAATACGTTTGACGATACCGATATTTATAAAATTATCGAAGGTATCTCTTATTCTATTCAGACAACACCTAATCCGGAACTGGAAGCAGAGATGGAAGATCTTATCCAACTTATCGGTCAGGCGCAGGAAGAAGACGGTTATCTGTTCACTCCGAGAACTGCCGGTATGCCCGGAAATTATCATGTATGGGTAGGAGATAAGCGCTGGGAAAAAACTCCGGATCTGAGTCATGAACTATATAACTGCGGACATATGTTTGAGGCGGCAGTTGCACATTTTGAAGCTACGGGAAGAAATTCATTTCTGGATATAGCTGTCAAAAATGCCGATCTTCTTGTTAAAGACTTCCTTGAAGGAGGGTTGAACTATGAACCGGGACATCAGATTGTAGAGATGGGACTTGTAAAACTATACAGGGTTACGGGAAATGAAGATTACTTGTCACTGGCAAAATATTTCCTTGACCTGAGAGGAAACAAAGGTGTGGAAAGAAAAGAATACAGTCAGTCTCATCTTCCTGTCATTCTTCAGGAAGAAGCTGTAGGGCACGCTGTAAGAGCGGCATATATGTATACAGGCATGGCCGACGTAGCAGCTCTTACCGGTAACTCTTCCTACCGCAACGCTATAAACAAAATCTGGGAAAATGTAGTTTCCAGGAAATTTTATATAAACGGTGGTATCGGAGCAAGACACATGGGGGAAGCTTTTGGAGTGGATTATGAACTTCCTAATGCCACTGCTTATTGTGAGACCTGCGCGGCAATAGGTAATATATACTGGAACTACAGATTATTCCTTTTTAACGGAGAATCAAAATATTTCGATGTTATTGAAAGATCTCTGTATAATGGTGTGATTTCAGGAATTTCACTGGATGGCAATAAATTTTTCTACCCCAATCCTCTTGAAGCGGACGGTAAATATAATTTCAACCATGGTTCCGCCGAGCGTCAGGAATGGTTCGGATGCTCTTGTTGCCCAAGTAATCTGTGTCGCTTTACAGCATCGGTTCCGGGATATGTTTATGCTCAGAAAAACGACAGTCTGTTTGTGAATCTTTATATGCAGAACGAAGCTAATTTCGAGGTCAACGGAGAAAAATTTACTCTTTCTCAGAAAACTGAATATCCATGGAACGGAAATGTAAAGATTGAAATCGATACCGAATCGAAGAATAATATGAATCTTCTGCTTCGTATTCCCGGCTGGGCTAAGATGCAACCTGTTCCGGGCGATCTGTATTCCTATATCAATGATATCGGAAATGATATAACCATAAAACTTAATGGAATTGTTATCGACTATAAGATTGATAATAACGGATATGTGGTATTGTCACGTAAATGGAAGAAAGGTGACGCTGTGGAGATCGAACTTCCTATGCCGGTACAAAGAACGGTAACTAATGAAAAGGTCACTACAAATGCCGGGAAAATATCACTTGAAAGAGGTCCGATACTATATTGTCTTGAATGGCCTGACAATGAAAATAGTGTTCTCAGTACTTCGCTCAGCGATTATTCAACAGTTAAGGCTGATGATTATGATGCGGAATTCCTTAATGGCGTCGTTACTCTTTCTATTGACAACAGCAGAATTGTAAATGGTAAGGTTGAGAATGAAAAGCTTAAAGCGATACCTTATTATGCCTGGGCTAACAGAGGAATAGGTGAAATGAATGTCTGGTTGTCAAGAGACAGCGACAATGTTATATCATCCCTTGATATTACAGATTTAAACGGTAAAGAAAAACCAGTAGATATTTATGATATATCGGGAATGTCTGTATATAAGAAAGTAATGTTATCATCCGTTTACGATAAGCTGCCAAAAGGCATATATATAATAAACGGAAAGAAAATAATAAAATAAAATATCTTATTTTACGGTAATAATAAACCGTCAGTAAGAATATAAACAGGGTTAAGGAAGATGTTTAAAAAGAGAAAGCGGAGATGTCATTATGGTATCTCCGCTTTTCTGTAAAGTATATTCAGCTATTAATTTCTCCGTTTCCCTTTACCATTAGGACTGACCTTAAGTTCCGGATAAGATATCCTTGCATGATACATAGTTTTCAGTCTTTCAGCGAAAACCTCTTTTATAAGTTCCAGATCCCGGAATGTAAGAGGGGTATGTTTAAACATCCCGTCATTAACCTGAGCATCTATTATATTGTTGACAAGGCTTCTTATCGATTCATCAGAATATTCTTTCAGAGAACGTGAGGCTGCTTCCATAGAATCGGCCATCATAAGTATAGCCTGTTCACGTGTCGTAGGATTAGGGCCGGGATAAGAGAAAAACTCATCATCTGCTTCTTCGCCCGGATGTTCATTTTTCCATTTATTATAGAAATATTTCAGCTTTCCGCAGCCATGATGAGTGGTTATGAAATCTATTATATCCTGAGGAAGTTTCTCTTTCTTGCCAAGAGCATAACCGTCGGTCACATGCTGTTTTATAATATCCACACTCTCTTCATAAGTCAGTTTGTCGTGAGGATTCATGTCGATTTGGTTTTCCGTAAAGAAAGTCGGATTTGTGATCTTTCCTATATCATGATAAAGAGCCGCAGTCCTTACAAGCTGGACATTGGCATTTATCTTTCTTGCTGCCTGAGCACATAAATTCGATACCTGCATGGAGTGCTGGAATGTTCCCGGTGCCTCTTCAGAAAGACGGCGTAGCAAAGGGGAATTAATATTGGAAAGTTCGATCAGAGTAACAGAAGAAACAAACCCGAATACCTTCTCAAGTACGAAAATCAAAAGATATGCAGTAAGCAGAAGCAAAGAACTTATGCCCATATATACAAACATCGATGTGTTTATCTTACTCCAGCTTCCTTCTATTATCAAAGTATAACATACGTAAGAGAAGGAGTATATCACCATCACTACTGCAGCCGTCTTAAGCATTTGAGAGCGCTGGGATAATTCTTTGAGGGTAAATATCGCCGCTATTCCGGCATTTATCTGTATAAGGAAATATTCGAAAGCGAAAGGCGCCATAAATGAACATATCATTATTGTTACGATAAACGCAAAAAAGGCTACCCTTGAATCGAGAACGGTACGTATCACTATCGGAACCATCACTACCGGTGCCATATAGATACTCAGCACACGGAAACTGCTTAGAAAGGAGGTAAGAGCAACAATAAGAGTTATCATTAATATTATCACTTCTATATCTCCAAGCCTGTTGTACATTTCCGGACGGAAGAAATAAAGGAAAAGATATACAGATGCAAGCATCATGCCGATAAACAGAATCTGACCGATAATCGTAGATGACTGCTGCCTTACCGTTGCTGCACGCTTGGAGTTGACTATTTCAAGTGAGCGGAGAATGTTGTAGGTCTGCGGAGTGATGATTTCGCCGCGGTCTACTATTCTTTCGCCAAGCTGTACCATTCCGGAAGAAAGAGATACGGTCTGAAGAAGTTCGTTACGTATCTTGGAAGAAGTAAGAGTATCGGCAGTCAGATTCTGTTCAATGTAAGTATTTATACCACTGCTTCTCAGCTCCTTTTTCATCTCCTCTGTCGGAGCATTATCTATGATATGCTCATATACCTGACGTATGGTCCTGACCGAAGAAACGGGTTTGGTTTTTGATACATTATCTTCCATGATCCTGATATTTCCGAATCCCTCGCTCATAAGATCCTTATAATCGTCTGATGTCATAATTCCCTCATTGTAGCTTTTGCGGAGGTTTTCTTCAAGATAGTTAAGCCCTTTACGATTGAGTTTTTTATACAGAGTCTTTGTATAATCCATTTTTAACGCGGCAATCTGCTGAGGTCCTGTCTGCTTGTTAAAAATGAAATAAGGCTGGAACTTAAGCATCACGCTGTCGCGTTCCTTGTCAAGATCGTGCTCATTCTTATAAACCGGAAAGTCGAAAGGAGCTGTCAGAAGACCGTATTTCCATGGTTTGCCCTCATTGAAATGGTATCTGAACTTTCCTTCACGCGGCAGGAAATATACCATCACTGCCAGAGCGGCAATGAAGATCAATCCTTTGGAGATGACTTTTCTGAAGTTTTTTTTATTCTTAATTTCGTTGTCAGCCATTATAATGCTTTGAAAATTTTCTTGAAATCTAAAATTAATTTAAACAAATATATAAACAATATTCATTTAGTGATAAAAGATGCCCTTTTAATGAATTATTGCACAATAATACCGGTATACGGATATCTTTTGTCTGAAAAGCATGCCGTATATCGGTCTGACAGATTTCCCTGACGGTAAATAAGACAACCGAACGGTTGTCATATTATCACCGTACGATGTTAATATCGCAACCGCCCGGTTGCAATATTGTCACCGTGCGACTTTTTCAAAAAAATAACGGGAAAATGATTTTAGTTAGTTTCTCCGAACGAAAACTCTTCCGAAGAATTAAACTCTTCAAAATCGGCTACCTTACCCCAAAAGTCCGATTTTTCATATTCTGTCTTGCTTCCCTGAGGGATAAATACATTCTTACGTTCAATACTGAAGGGCTTATCCGAGCTTATGACGGGAGGAATATTTGATTTGCAACATATACGGTTTACGTTATGAAGCAGGTCGTGATTTATATTGATTACTCCTGCAGGAATTATAAGGTCGATTATCTTTATATTCTGAAATGCGTCGCAGGCAATCGATTTAAGCCCGGCCGGCAATTCTATATTTTTCAGACCGTGACAATGAGAAAATGCCTGAGCCTCTATATGTTCGGGACCGTTGCTGAACGTAATATTCTTAAGCGAACGGCAATGATTGAAAGCCGATATTCCAATGCTTTTTATATCTTCCGGGAATTTCAATTCCGAGATTTTGGCGTAAGCAAAGGCGTTACTGCCTATCGTTTTCAGATTTTTGTTGAAATCTACCTTTTTCAGATTTATACAGAAGAAAAACGCTGAATCTGCGATCTCTTCAAGAGAGGTAGGAAATGATATATGTTCAAATTCCGGACAGTATTTGAAAGATCCTTTTCCGATCCTTTTAAGATTTTCAGGAAATTTCACTCCGGCAAGATTATAGTTGAATGAAAAAGCATAATTGCCTATTGAGATAAGCGATGAAGGAAGATTGACACGCTTAACCGCTTCACTTTTATAGAATGCACTGTCACACAATGTTTCCATTCCGTCTTCAAGAGTAACGGTGACTCGTTCACAACCTATAAATATATTTTCTCCTATCTTCTTTATCCCTTTAGGAATAGTAAGTTTATGAAGCGAACGGCAATTGGCAAAAGCGAAATCGCCTATGCTTTCAAGTCCGGAAGGAAGAATCACTTCTGTCATTACTTTACATTCGTAAAAAGCGCTTTCCTGAATATGAGTAACAGTTTGGGGAACTATAATTTTTTCAACTATCGAACCTGAACCTGTCAGAGCTCCTGAAGCTATAGTTGTTACGGTGAACAGATTATCTTCAATCACTATTTCCGAAGGAATTTCAATAATCTTCTCTTTGACATAAGAAGATATAAGGGTAAGAGTATTTGAATTGCCGCCTTCATATTCAAAGTTCATTCCCTTATATTCAAGGTTGAAAGCCGCAAAACAGAAAGTTGCAGAAAAAATATAAATGCAAATAACAAATAAGAATCTTGTTGTAATATTTTTCATAGCCTTCAGGATTTAATGTAACCGGTAGAGTAGGTTGTTTGTTATTTGAACATTCTCAAACAAATTATGTTTAATTGACTTTCAACTTTAATAAAGAATTCATAAATCTGAAGATGTGATAACAGATCATTAAAAATGCAGAAAGCATATCGCTGTTTTTCCGATTTGCACTCATATATATAAATAAGGAATATGTCTGTCAAAAGTCCGGCTTTCAAATAAGGAAATTAAGTGATAGATGAACCGGAGTTTTTTATTAATTTTGCGTCGAAAAATTGATTATAAACAATTTAATATAAAAACAATGGGTAAAAAAGCGTTATTGCTTATTCTTGATGGTTGGGGAATCGGCAACAAATCAAAATCTGATGTTATCTCATCTACAGCAACTCCTTACTGGGATTCACTTGTTGCAAACTATCCTCACTCTGAGCTTAGAACAGAGGGTGAGAACGTAGGTCTTCCTGAAGGACAGATGGGTAACTCTGAGGTTGGTCACCTTAATATCGGTGCAGGCCGTGTGGTATACCAGGATCTTGTTAAGATCAACATGGCATGCCGCGAAAACACTATTATGGAAAACCCTGAAGTAAAGGCTGCTTTCGAATATGCTAAGGCTAACGGCAAGCAGGTTCATTTTATGGGTCTTGTATCAAACGGCGGAGTTCACTCTTCTCTTGAGCACCTTTTCAAACTTCTTGATATCTCTAAAGATTTCGGAATCGAAAATACTTTCGTTCATGCTTTCATGGATGGTCGTGACACTGACCCTAAGAGCGGACTTGGCTTTATCAAATCTCTTGAAGAGCACATGGCTGCTTCAACAGGTAAGATCGCTTCTATTGTAGGCCGTTTCTACGCTATGGATCGTGACAAACGCTGGGAGCGCGTTAAAGTTGCTTACGATCTTCTTGTAAAAGGTGAAGGTAAGAAATCTACAGATATGGTTAAGGCTATGGAAGAGTCGTATGCTGAAGGCGTAACAGACGAATTCGTTAAACCTATCGCTCAGGTTGATGCTGAAGGAAAAGCTATCGGTACTATCAAAGAAGGCGATCTTGTGATCTTCTTCAACTACCGTAACGACCGCGCTAAAGAACTTACTGTCGTTCTTACTCAGAAAGATATGCCGGAAGACGGAATGCATACGCTTCCATTGTACTTCTGCACAATGACTCCTTACGACTCAAGCTTCGTAGGTCTTCATATCCTTTTCGACAAGGAAAATGTGGTTAACACACTTGGTGAGGTGATTTCTGACGCGGGTATGTCTCAGCTTCGTATCGCTGAAACTGAAAAATATGCACACGTTACTTTCTTCTTCAACGGTGGCCGTGAGTCTGAATATGCAGGTGAGGAGCGTATCCTTGTTCCTTCTCCGAAAGTTGCGACTTATGACCTTCAGCCTGAAATGAGCGCCCTTATCGTTAAAGACAAACTTGTTGAGGCTATCAAAACAAATAAATTTGATTTCATCGCATGTAACTTCGCTAACGGTGACATGGTAGGTCATACAGGTATCTATGAAGCTATCGTTAAAGCCGTACAGACTATCGACGTATGTCTTCATGATGTAGTTGAAGCAGCTAAAGAAGCAGGTTATGACGTTCTTATCACAGCAGACCACGGTAACGCGGACAACGCCGTAAACGAAAACGGAACTCCTAATACAGCTCATTCACTTAATCCTGTGCCGCTTGTATTCGTTTCAGACGATAAAGATGCTAAGATCGGCAACGGATCACTAGCGGATATCGCTCCGACAATCCTTAATATTATGGGTGTTGCGGTTCCTGCGGAAATGAACGGTAAAAACCTTATCGGTTAATCATTGTCCGCTGTATTATATGTAGTTAATACATTAATCTAAGGACATTTTATAAAATTATTAAAGGAAATATACCGGTGTTATCATCGGATATTTCCTTTTTTTATTGAAGTCATTCATTTTTCAGTAGTTATTCTTAAATTTCTTTTCAGAATTAGGGTTTTATATGATAATAATTAATTGTTTTCATGTGATAATAAATGTTTTTTAACAAAAAAGTGTGTATTCTTTAAACTTGTTAATTACGATTTTGTTCAAAAACAGGCTCATATTTCAAATATATTATTATTTTTGTCTCCAAATTAAAAATAATTACCAACTAACAAACTCATTATGAATAAAAAAGTTTACATGCCATTGTTTGTGGCGGCTGTTCTTGCCTGCTCTTCATGTAGCAAGAAAATGGGAGGTTTAAGCTCAGATAATTTTAATGTAGCTCCTGCTCAGTTAACAGCTGAAGGTGGACAAGTGCCTGCAACTATCAGCGGAAATTTCCCTGTGAAATATTTCGAGAAAAAATCTGTAGTTACTGTAACTCCTGTATTGGTTTACAGCGATGGTGAGACAAAAGGTACTCCATTCGTATATCAGGGTGAAAAAGTAACAGGAAACGATCAGGCTGTTTCTTATAAAATGGGTGGAAACATCGCGATGAAAACATCATTCAAATATGCTCCTGAAATGCGTCAGTCTGAGCTTTATTTGGATTTTGCTGTTCAGAGAGGTAACAAAACTTACAATCTTCCACGTGTGAAAGTGGCAGACGGTGTTGTTTCTACATCTGAGATCGCTAACGCATCAGGTGTTGAACCGGCTCTTGGTAATGACAAATTCCAGCGTATCATCACTGATAACTACGTAGCGAAAATCCTTTTCCTTATCCAGCAGTCTAACCTTCGTAACGCTGAACTTAACTCTTCAGATATGGCTGCGGTAAAAGCTGCAATCAACGAAACTAAATCTGTTGAAAACAAACGTATCGCAGATATCAATATCGCTTCTACAGCATCTCCTGACGGAGCTTACGATCTTAATGAGCGTATCGCTTCTTCTCGTGAGAAAAACACTGTAGATCACATGAAGAGATCATTGAAAAAAGATAAAATCCAGAGCGAAATCAGCGCTGAATTTACAGCTGAAGACTGGGATGGTTTCAAAGAACTTGTTAACGCATCAAACATCCAGGACAAACAGCTTATCCTTCGTGTGCTTTCTATGTACAACGATCCTGCTGAACGTGAATCAGAACTTAAAAAACTATCTTCTGCATTTACTCAGCTTGCTGAAGAGATCCTTCCTCAGCTTCGTTACTCTAAAGTGACTGCATCTATCGAAACTATCGGTAAATCAGACGAAGAAATCTCAGCTCTTGCTTCTTCTGACGCTAAATCTCTAAGCGTTGAAGAACTTCTTTACGCTGCGACTCTTACAAACAAAGAATCTGAAAAACTTGCTATCTATAACAAAGCAACTCAGATCTATCCTAACGATTACCGTGCATACAACAATATCGGCCGTATCAACTTCGAAAACGGAAACTTTGATGAAGCTGAAAAATTGTTCAACAGAGCTGCAGGTCTTAACTCTTCTGCTGCTGACGTGAAAATGAACCTTGGTCTTATCGCTCTTCACAAAGGTGATGTTCAGAAAGCTGAAGCTGCATTCGGTTCTGCTGCAGGTGTATCAGAACTTCCTGGTGCTCTTGGAACTCTTTACACTGCTAAAGGTGACTACCAGAAAGCTGTTGCTGCATTCGGTTCTGTAAAATCTAACAACGCTGCTGTTGCTCAGATCTGTGCAGGTGACTACAATGCTGCTAAAAACACTCTTAATGGTGTTGAAGCTAAAGATGCTACTACTTACTACCTTATGGCAGTTGTAGGTGCTCGTACAAACAACGAAAGCATGGTATCTGCAAACCTTAAAGAGTCAGTTAAACTTGACGCTGCTAAAGCTAAAGAAGCTCTTACAGATATGGAGTTTGCTAAATACTCTGTTGATAACTACATCAAATAATATTTGACTGAAAGTTTCAAAGCAATATAAAAATAAAGCTGTCCTTTTCTTAAGGGACAGCTTTTTTTATGTCTTTAAAGCATCTTTTTCCATAAATGTGCGGATATGCACTCGTCCTGTGTGAAAGCGCACAATAAAATAATTTCTTTTCCGGTGTAATCGGCTATAAAACAGTTTCTTATCTTTGTGGCATCTTTTTTGTCATATTATATGATATAACCTGTTAATCATATAATATAAAAATATAACTTATGCTTCGTCACTATATCACAATCGCTTACCGCAATCTTCTCAAACATAAGCTTCGAAGCCTTATAAGCATTGCTGCATTAACAATCGGTTTTGTCTTTTTCGCCATTTCATCTTACATGATCTGGTACGAAAACTCGTACGATAGTTTTCGCGAAAATAAAGATCGCATTTTCCTGGTATGCGCATCTCCGGAGGTCACCACTTCGCCATCAATGCTTGCCGTAAATCTTGCCCAAACATGCCCTGAAGTTGAGGCCGCATGTACAGCGGAATCGCATTTTGATGATGAAGGATTATATTATTTCGACGATAATGATCAAGAGATTCTTGTCTCATTGAATGTGGTCTCATCAACTCCGCAATTCAAAGATGTTTTCGATATAAAAGTTTTACACGGCGATTATGAGTTCAATACCACTACCAGGAACCCTGTCGCAATTTCAAAAACGCTTGCCGGTTCAATTTTTGGTAATAGTGATCCTATTGGTCGTAAGTTTAAACTATGGGATAGAATATACACAGTGACAGCCGTCGTGGAGTCTCAAAGCAAACATACAATCCTTCCTTATGACGTAATAGCCTATAATGATGTCAAATTAGAATATGCACTAAGTTATAGCCGTAATTTCGTAAAGCTCTACAATAAGGAATCATTAAACTCATTCAATGAGAAAATTGCCGGTTATACAACTATCGAAGAAGGTGGATACACATATACCTACTACTTAAAGACATATAATATAAGCGATGTGCAGCGTCAGACACATCTCGTAAGAAAAAATAATCTCTCATACAGTTATCTTGTAATATTCGCGACATCCGCCATTATTCTGCTTATCTGTTCATTTCTCAACTTCTTCCTTTTGTATCTTAGTAATATCAAAACAAGAAAAAGCGAAATCGAATTGCGTCGTTGTTGCGGCTCATCAGCTCCCAATATCTATATATTGATACTATTCGAGTTATCGTCATACCTTATCCCGTCGTTCATATTCTCAATGATAATCATTGAGATATCGTCACAATATATCTATTCAGCTATCGGATTACCCCCCAATCCCGTATATATGATAAAGACGATACTACTCACTATCCTCGTGATACTATCGCTTTCAATCCTTTTTCTTTTTATTTACGGGATTACCCGCTCTTCAAAACCCAAAAATACAAACTCCGACAGGTCAGCAAAGTTGATTCTATCTGCTCAGTTCGTAATATGTATCTCCTTTATCTTTATCACTTCTATGATGATAAGACAGATATCATATCTCTCAGGAAATGATTTCGGAATAAAAAGGCATAATACGGCGACTCTGCTATTCGATTATTCGTTAAGTATATCAGAGGTCGAGGAGTGTGTAAAACAAATTAAAGAACTCCCGTCGGTAAAGAATCACCTTTACGGTTATCTTCCTCTATTTCCATCTTTTATCAGAGTCTCGGGAAATATTACTGATAAAACCGGAAAAGAAATAACTATACAAAAATGTTTTGCAGACCGCGATTATTTTGATTTTTACTCTATTAGCCTCGCAGAGGGTGTTTTGTTTGATGAATCTAATGATTCTAAGGATATTGTCGTTAACCCTGCTTTTCTGACGACATTCGAGATCGAGAATCCTATAGGTCATATAATAGATGATTATCGAATAATAGGAGTAACAAACGATATGCATTTCGGCGATCCGTCGAAAAGTATGAATCCTCTTTTGTTTAATAACGATAATGACTTTATTAAAGAAAACTCTCATCGTTCTATGCTTCTTGAATTTCACGAAGGCGCATGGGACACCGCTCTTAAACAAAAACTGAGGAGTCTGATGCAGAACAAAGGTGATATAAATAATGTCGAAGAAGAATTTGATAAACTCATTGTAAAAGAACGCATACTCTCCACTCTTTTATCTCTCATCTCCGGTATATGTATTCTAATATCTCTGTTCGGAATCTATTCGATGGTCTCATTCTCATGCGAGAAAAGAAGAAAAGAGATAGCTATAAGAAAAGTAAACGGAGCAGGAGTGGCCGAAATCGTAATTATGATGCTAAAGGAATATATGATTATGGTTGTGGTGTCTTCAGTATTCGCTTTCACCGCGGGGACTATAGTTGTACATTACTGGCTTCGCGGTTATGTTCTTCAGGCTTCAATGCCGTTGTGGATCTATATTCTGATATTCATATCCGTGGTGACTTTTGTAGTTTTGTCTGTACTGGGAAAACTGATATATGTGTCACGACGTAATCCGTCGATAGAGATACGTAAGGAGTAATATTGTCTTTATAAATATGATTATTATATATTGTCCGACAAAAAATGAGTTCTTACAATGATATAAGCAAAAATAAAAAAGCCGAAACTTAAATAAGTTCCGGCTTTTAATATTTTAAAATCTGAGATATTCAGATTATTTTTTTCTGTTAGCGTAACGAGACATGAATTTGTCAACGCGACCTGCTGTATCAACCAATTTAGATTTACCAGTATAGAAAGGGTGAGATGAGCTAGTGATCTCAAGCTTTACAAGTGGATAAGTTACACCGTCAACTTCGATAGTATCTTTTGTGTTGATAGTTGAACGAGAGATAAAAATATCATCGTTAGACATATCCTTGAACACAACCGGACGATAATTTGATGGGTGAAGATCTTTTTTCATTGCTATATTTTATTTTTATTAATTATTTCTTTTATATTGGTAGAGTGAAATGGTTTCGGAATGCAAATTTATTGATTCCTTTTTAATTACAAAAATATTTTCCTCCTTTTTTCCAACAGATGTATTATATTGATATAATATCATTTAATTTGCATGTATCATTCAGACATACTGCCGTAACCGACACATTGAATATAACAATATCCTGAAGGATATGTTTTGATTATTAGGCGTTTATGTTTTAATTAATAAAATATACACAATTATATGAAATATTATCTGATAGCCGGTGAAGCCTCGGGCGACCTGCATGCTTCGCGACTTATGCACGAAATAAAAAATACCGACCCTGATGCCGAATTCCGTTTTTTCGGAGGTGACCTAATGCAGGCTGAAGGCGGAATGATGGTAAAGCATTACAAGAAGATGGCATATATGGGTTTTAAGGCCGTTATCAGACATCTGCCTGAGATTCTAAGCAATATGAAACATTGCAGGGAAGATATACGTGAGTTTTCTCCCGATATGGTGATTCTTATCGATTATCCCGGCTTTAACCTGAAGATAGCTGAGTTCGTAAAGAAGGAACTCGGAGTGCCGGTGATATATTATATTTCACCTAAACTGTGGGCCTGGAAAGAGTATCGTGTAAAAAGCATAAAGAAATATGTTGACTGTATGCTTTCTATTCTGCCTTTCGAAGTAGATTTCTATAAAAAACACTCATTCGAAACAACTTATGTCGGCAACCCGACCGTTGATGAACTTATCCCCATGAAGAATGAATATTCTAAGGAAAAGTCGGAGAAGTTTGTCGCAGATAATAATCTTGATTCACGACCTATAGTGACACTTATGGCGGGAAGCCGTAAATCTGAGGTTAAGAATAATCTTCCTTACATGATCGATGTCATCAAGCGTCATCCCGGGTATCAGGCTGTAATAGCGGGAGCTCCTGGATTAGATATGGAATTTTATTCACAGTATCTTGATAATGATATAAAGATAGTTTTCGGCAAGACTCATGAGCTGCTGCTTAATTCGTATGCCGCGATGGTGACTTCCGGTACGGCAACTCTAGAAACCGCTATTATGGGCGTACCGCAGGTGGTATGTTATAAAGTTGGAGGCGGGAAGCTGTTCTATAAGATAATGGAGAATGTACTGAAGATAGATTATGTCTCTCTTGTCAATCTTATAGCTGACGGACCTGTTGTAAAAGAACTGCTCGGTTATAAGTTTACTCCGGATACTCTGAATGAAGAGTTTGTCAATATCACTCAGAATAAGGAATATCGCGAGAAGATGATAAAGGATTACGATATCATACTTGAAAGACTGGGTGAGGTCGGAGCACCGGAAAAGGCCGCTAAGATAATCGCTGACAGATTTAATCCGTAAAAGAGATAATTGTACCAGATTAAATATAAAAAAGCCTCAAAAGCATATATGATTGCTTTTGAGGCTTTTTTCTGTTAACAGCATGGTTTTACTGTCTTATCATATTCCCATAAGATCGCGGAAAATATCAAACATTATGTCTATATCTTCACGTGTAGCGCTTTGGTTTAGTTCGATGTCTCCGAAGTTATTCAGAAGTGTGAAGTTTATATATCCCGAGTCATTTTTCTTGTCATGCGTCATAAATTCATAAAGTCTGTCGTAGTCCTTGCATGTGAAGTATGCTACAGGATAATTTTCCTTTACAAAATGTGCTGTGCGCTGAAGAGCTTCTGAAGAGAATCCGCACTGTTTGTTGGAAAGGATAAGTTCGCAGATTATTCCCCATGCCACGGCATAACCGTGAAGTACGGGTTTTCCCTTAGCCATACAGAAACTTTCAAAAGCATGACCTACCGTATGTCCGAGATTAAGGGCTTTGCGTAGTCCTTTTTCAAAAGGATCTATATCTACCACTTTTCTTTTTATGTTTACCGATTCTTCAAGAAGCGGAAGAAGCTTTTCAAAATCTGCCGAAGCGATATCATATTTTATAAGTTTTCTGAAATAATCTTCCGAGTCAAGAAGTCCGTGCTTAAGCATTTCCGCATAACCTGAAAGAAGATTTTCAAGATCCATAGTTGCAAAAAACTGTGTTGAAATATAAACCTGGGAAGCAGGAGCAAAGACACCGACTTCGTTTTTAAGACCGTTAAGGTTAATACCTGTCTTTCCTCCGACCGCAGCATCTACGGCAGCCAGAAGGGAAGTGGGAATATTGATGAATTTAATTCCTCGTTTGAAAGTAGCTGCAGCGAATCCGCCTATATCTGTCACCATTCCTCCTCCGAGATTAATCATAAGCGAGCGTCTTGTAGCTCCGTGAGAACTAAGTTCTGTCCATATATGATTAAGTGAGTTGATATTTTTATTTTCATCGCCCGCTTCTATTTTTATATATGCTATGCCGGGAGTTTCTTTGCAGAAATCATTTAAAACAGGCAGGCTGCTTTTCTCCGTATTGGTGTCGGTAAGAATGAATATACGGTCGAAGTCAATATCGCGGATATATTCAATTAAAGAAATATTAATATCTGATGTGAAAATTACTTTCTGTTCCATTTTAATTTCAAATTATAGCTCAAAGGTAGCGAAAAATTAAAAAAACAAACTTTATCGCTGTTATGGGTGCAAATTAATTAGAATTACACCTAAAATGCAAATAACAGATAGATTGATTTAAAGTTCTGATTACAAACTATTTTTATATTTCAATAACTTATAATAAAGCAAACGTGTATAAATTATCAATAATTTTGCATTATAACGAAAAATACACGGCAACTATGCATAAAAACTTATTTAATAGCAGGGAGGACAATATTTTGATGAAAATGTCAAGATATCTGTTTGCACTTTTATTTGTTGTTTCTCTTACTAATTGTACAAATTCGGATCAGGATGACTTCTATGTTGAACTTGATAAGGATAAGGTAGAGAATAACAATAATAGTTCCGGTGATACCTATTCAATAGAGGGAAACTATGGTCCTGACCTTAAGACGGCATGGTCGAGAAAGCTTGAATCAACTCATGTGAAGCTGAGATATACACCAGATGTCTGGAATGCATATTATACAACCGATATCCGTGAAGACGGATTTATAGATGATTTATACGGCGGATGGACAACTAATTATATTGTAGGTGAGGATCAGCAGAGAACCGGAACAAGTTCCGGTAAATATGACAGGGAACATTCTTTCCCGAAAAGCTGGTGGAACTCTTCAAGCCGAGACGGAAGCAACAGCTGGACATATATGTACACCGATCTTTATCATGTATATCCCTGTGATCATGATCTTAACTCAATGAGATCGAATTATCCTTTCGGTGAACCAACAAAGGTTACTAAGACATCAGAATCAGGGTGTAAACTGGGAACTATGTTTATAGCCGGTGTCGGAACTACGATTGTTTTCGAACCTTTTGATGATATAAAAGGGGATCTTGCCCGTACATATTTCTATATGGCTACACGTTATGATCAGGAGGATTTCGGAGCATGGGGTAAATCGGGAGCAACGACTCTTACTCTTACTTCTTATCCTTTCTACAAACAATGGGCGCTTGATATTCTTCTTAAATGGCACGAACAGGATCCTGTAAGTGAGCGTGAAAGAAAAAGAAATGATGAAGTATATAAGATTCAGAAAAACAGAAATCCTTTTGTCGATTATCCCGAACTTGTAGATTATTTATGGGGTGACAAAACAAGTACGCCTTTCTACTATTCAGATACTGCTGCAGGAGTAGAAATAAAATAATATTATTATTAAAGAAAAAAGAACCTGTTGCTTATTCATTGCACCGGAATTCTTTTTCAGATTAAAAATATTGATAGGGATTTAATTTTTAAATGCTGTCATAAATAATGTTTGATTAATTGCCGGGACTTTCTAAGTTCCGGCTTTTTTTATTTATACGGATAATCTTTTATACATATCTTTTTACATAAACATAGTACCTGATATTCAGCATAAATATATAATTCCGTAGTTTGTTTTTTTATTTCGAAAGTAAATGTTCCTATAAGAAGGAGAATAAAGAATTTCCTGTTGAAAACATGAGTAAAGATTAACTGCATTCATTAAAAAGCAGACCGATAATATTTGTATGAGTGAAGAGTCGATAAAAGCAGATTGGCTAAAAGAAGAGTTGGTAAAAGGAGAGTTGATAAAACAAAAAAAGGCCGTTTCCATGGCGGAAACGGCCTTTTTCAATGATTATAAATTCTGATATCAAGTATCTGATTATACAAGACCCTGTTCTTTAAGGATATCGTTAACTTTACGAGTAGCATCAGCTGAAGCTTTGAAAAGTTCCTGTTCTTTCTCTGTAAGAGGAAGTTCGATGATTTTTTCCCATCCGCCTTTACCAAGAAGAACCGGTACACCGATTACTAGATCGTCCTGACCGTACTCACCTTTAACGAATACACCGCAAGAAACAACTGTTTTCTGATCAAGGATAACAGCTTCTGCCATAGATGCTGAAGCAGCACCAGGAGCATACCATGCAGATGTTCCAAGAAGACCTGTAAGAGTCGCACCACCAACTTTAGTTGCAGCAGCTACTTTTTCAAATTCTTCTTCAGAAAGAAGGCTTGTTACAGGCACTCCTTTGTAAGAAGCAAGGCTACGAACAGGTACCATTGTTGTATCTCCGTGTCCACCGATTACCATAGCTTCGATATCGTTTGGATTTGCGTTAAGAGCCTGAGAGATGTAGTAACGGAAACGAGAGCTGTCAAGAGCACCACCAAGACCGATGATACGGTGACGGCAGATTCCTGATACTTTGTTTGCAAGATAAGCCATTGGATCCATTGGGTTACTTACGATGATAAGAACCGCATTTGGAGAATATTTAAGAGCGCTTTCCACTACATTTTTAACGATACCTGCATTAACACCGATAAGCTCTTCACGAGTCATACCTGGTTTACGAGCAAGACCTGAAGTAATAACGATTACATCTGAATCTGCTGTTGCTGCATAATCATTTGTTACACCTGTAACACGAGTGCTGAAACCAAGTAGGTTAGCAGTCTGCATGATATCCATTGCTTTACCTTCTGCAAATCCTTCTTTGATATCAAGGATTACAACTTCGCTTACATTGTTTTTTACAGCAAGCACGTTAGCACATGTAGCACCTACGTTACCTGCTCCTACAACTGTTACTTTTGACATAATTATTTTTATTTGGTTGAAAAATATCTTTTTCAGGTTAGTTTCATTTGAGATATCCGCAACAGTAATTAAGCGGTCTGTTTTATTTTATCAGATCACATATTTAAGCGTCACCTTATCCCTTCAAATTCACATCACAAATTTATATATAAGTAATTCATTACGGAAATTTTTCTTTAATTTATTTTCTAACAATTGTTAGAAAACCATACTTTAATTCTTAAAAAAAATGTTTCAATTGTCATAATTAATGAATATTCTATAAAACTCACTCAACCTACTCCTTAACCTCTTTTTTTATGAGAACAGAGAAGAGAGAAAGAGAAATTTAACAGGTAATAAAATGATTAAATAATATAAATTTATTTAAGAGAATTTTTAATCTTAAATCTCCTTGATTTTTGTTATATTTTTAGATGAAAATCTTTAGCTTTCAATATAAGCTATATTGTGTGGGGTATTATTACAGGAAATATTAATTCATAAAGAATCAAAAAATGAGAAGAGACTTTACTTATTACAGCAGGATAATCATAATAGCGGTAACATTCATTTTTTGTTTTCCTGTTTTTTCTCAGAAAAAGCAGGATCCGCTTCTTAAAAGTGCGCTTGATGCCTATTCTTCTCAGAAATGGAAAAGTACGGCTACTCTTCTTGATCTTTATCTTAAGGATTCCACTGCCTATTCTGAAAACTTCAAACTTGCCATCATATCCAATCTTATGATAAACGATACAAACGGAGTCGGAAAAGCCATCGGTATCATAAACAGAACGGGAATATCTTTTGATGATGTCCTGAAAGATGTTTCAAGAGAATTTATCAAACAAAAGATGTTTGATGATTATGAAATAATAATCCATAAACTAATCAATGCATATCCTTCGCAGAAACAATATTTCTACAATAATCTTATTGATTACAGAAAGCTTCTTCATCAGCCGTGCGATGTGATAAGGGTGATAAATGAAGCTGAGGAAAGTGGCATTGATCCTGACCTTTATATAAAGACTAAAGCTCAGAATTATATACTTCTCGACAGCCTTGAGACAGCCTCTGCCATATATGATAATATTCTTCGAAAGCATCCTGAAGATCATGATGCAATTCTGTTTTTCGCAAACTATTATTTTGTAAAAGGTAAACTTGTATATGAAAAAGTGGAAAAGGAATATAAGGAGATTGATAATCCCACCACTCTTGATTATGCTGACAGAAGAAATAAGATAGGAGTCCTTTACAGAGAATATTTTATCAAAGGCATCGACTGGATGGAAAAGGCTCAGGAGATTAAAACAAATGAGACAATTGACAAGAATCTGAATTTTATGTATAAGATACAAAAAGAATACAGCTCCGATGAAAGCAGAAAAATGCCGAGAAAAAGCAAACGCTGAGTCTGTCTTATCTTCATTTCAAACCAAATCACGAAACTATTGTTTTTGTTTCATAACTATTTTTATATCTAAACTAAAAATATGAAACAGTGGGTAGAAGACTTTAAGAAATTTGCAGTAAAAGGTAATGCCATCGATATGGCAATCGGTATAGTTATCGGAGCTGCTTTCGGGAAAATAGTAAGTACTCTTGTAAGTGCGATAATATCACCGTTAATTAGTCTTGTGACCGGAGGCTTTGATTTTTCAGCAATGAAAATCGTGCTTCATCATGCAGTGGTTTCTGCTGAAGGTAAAGTGGTTCGTCCTGAGATAGCGCTCGGCTATGGTGAACTTATACAGGTTGTCCTTGACTTTATCATAATAGCTTTTGCAATATTCTGGGTAGTACGTCTTCTTACAAAACTTACCAAACCAAAGCCTGCGCCGGCAGCACCGCCTCCTCCGGAAGCTCCGGAAGTGACACTTCTTAAAGAAATAAGAGATATTCTGGACAATAAGATTACTAAATAATGCCTTTCTTAAAAGGTATTTAGTAATTTTGTTGTCCCAAAAACAAACTCTCTCATGAAGATTTATTTCAAAATATTTATTTTTCTTATTTGCAGCCTTACTTATGTTAATGCTCAGGACAACAGAACTCCTGTAGATTATGACCTTATGATTAAAGATATCAACAACAGATATTCGGAAGCATATTATCCGAAACTTATGGAGAGATATCTTAATAATGATACTACACTTACAGTCGATGATTTCAGAAATCTTTATTACGGATTCACTTTTCAGGAAGATTATGATCCTTACCGCATAAGTCCGTATTCGGTAGCGGTGAAAGATTTCGCAATGGCAAAGACTGCCGAAAAAGTGGAATGCGATTCTCTTATTAAATACGGAGAACTGGCAGTAGCAGATTTCCCTTTTGACATACGTTCTATGAATCTTCTGATCTACGGTTATAAATGTAAGAAAGATGAAGAGATGATGAACATATGGGCTTATAAGCTGATGGGGATAATCGATGCCATATTGACAACCGGCGACGGTCTGACAGCGGATACTCCGCTTCAGGTGATATATGCGCCACATGAATATGAACTTATCCACCGTTTCGGTCTTAATGTAAAAAACAATACACTGATGCCTCCGAGTATGGAATATCTTGAAGTTGAAGACAACAAGTTCAATATCGACGGCTATTATTTCGATATAACAAGGATACTTGAGGTATATGATGAAAAGTTTGCACAATAAAATATGAATGACAATAAAAATCATATCAAACTCTTATCTGCAGTTTTTGAAAGGACTAAAGAGGATTTTATTATTATAAAGATTAAAGAAAGCTCTTTTAAGATGCTTTCTTTTTTTAGTGACATACTTGCCGGACCTGAGAAGTCGGCTGAAGAGAATGACCTTATAAGCGATACTTCGGGAATTGAAATATTTGCATCCGTAAAGCTTCATGAACCTGATATTTTTGCCCGTACAGTCGAATCTCTTTATAACGGAGCCAATCTTAATCTTGTAAACTGTGATCTTGCAGGAAATCCTCTCGATTATAAGATTGTCAACAATTCTCTTTTTATCGATATTTTCTGTGAGATAATTATAGTGGAACCAGAATTCCTTATAGATATCAGTTCCATCGCGGAATGTTTTAAGGATCACGGAGCGCATCATCTTAATTATTTCATCAACCGTCTAAGCACAGATGTAAATTCCCCTCCTCTTATTCTTGGAAATATAGCCAATCAGTTTCTTGACGACATTCTTAATGAGACCGACGAAGAGCCGGCTCAGTATAAAATATCTATGGCAAAATCTTTTGCTAACTATCCTCTTGCCATAGCTTCATGCGCAGAACTGAATGATGAAAGAAAACAGCGTGAATTCTTCAGCTCTGCAAGCTCTCAATTTGAAAATATACGTAATACAATAAGAAAAGATTTCGCTCATTTTGAAATCGACAGAGAGAAATCTCTTATCGAACCGTCATTTATATGTGTTGCTCTCGGCCTACAGGGGCGTCTTGATATGCTTCAGGAAGATTATAAGAAATTTATAGAATTGAAATCGGGAAAGGCTGTTGAAAGATATTCCGAAAACCGTTTCTCCTATAAAGAAAACAATTATGTTCAGATGCTTCTTTACTATGCGGTGCTGAATATCAATATGGGGCTTGAAATAAAAGAGATCGATGCTTTTCTTTTTTACAGCAAATACCCCGTTCTTCTTCAGCTTCCTTTCGACCACCGTCTTGTAAAGAAAGCTCTTAATATCCGAAATCTTATCGTTACGACAGAACGTGAAATCAATGATCATAATAATCCTGACTTTACGGAAACCGTCATATCATCTATAAACTCATCGACTCTGAATGTTAATAAGGATAATTCTTCCTTATGGAATAAATTCATAAAACCCAGAATTGACAATTTCAGCAGTTCCATCGCTGCTCTTTCTTTACTTGAACGTAAATATTTCTTTTCTCTTTTTACTTTTATCACTAAAGAACAGTTTGTATCGAAGACAGGCGATTTTGCCGATGAGATGAACCGTGGCATAACAATGCTGTGGAACAGCACAGTAAAAGAAAAATCGGAAGCCGGAGAGATAATAACACCATTAAAGATAACGGAAGCATATCCCGAACATGATCATCATATAATAAAATTCGCTCTGCCAAAACCATCTATTGATTCGATTCCTAATTTCAGGAAAGGGGATGCTGTGATATTTTATCAGCAGAAAGATGAACGGTCAAATGTCTGCAACAGTCAGGTGCTTAAAGCTTCTATAGAACATATATCGGCCACAGAAGTTATAGCTTCATTACGTTTCATTCAGAGAAATGAATCTGTTCTGCCTCTTGACGCAGTATACACTATCGAAAGAGATTACCTTGATGCTTCATACAACATAATGTATAAAGGGCTGGCTCAGTTTGTCGAAGCAACACAGGAGCGCCGTTCTCTTCTTCTTGGTCAGCGGATGCCGGGCGCGCTTAAACCGCTTAAGGAAACTCATGAATCTGATATTGACAGAATAGTAGATAAGGCGGCATCTGCAAAAGACTTCTTTCTGCTTGTCGGTCCTCCGGGCACCGGTAAGACATCTGTCGCACTGAGAGGCATGATAAAAGAGTTTTATTCAGATCCGGATAAGAATATCCTTCTGCTTGCATATACCAATAAAGCTGTTGATGAAATATGTAGGTCTGTAGCTTCTATAGATGAAGATCTTTCTTTTATAAGAATCGGAAATGAATCAACTTGCGAGGAAGACTTTAAGAAAAATCTTCTTAAGAATCTTATGCGTGACTGTGCCAACCGTCAGCAGGTAAGAAATCTTATAGCCGGTAATCGTATATTCATCTCTACCGTATCAACTATTTCAAGACAGACCGATCTTTTCCGCCTTAAGAATTTTGACGTAGCCATTATAGATGAGGCGTCACAGATCATCGAGCCACAGATACTCGGAGTACTTTGTGCGAAAGGAGGAGACGGAAAAGACGCGATAAGAAAATTCATTCTTATCGGCGATCATAAACAGCTCCCGGCAGTGGTTCTTCAGGAAGATTCTGCAGGAAAAGTAAAAGACAGTTATCTTAATGAGATAGGACTTGAAAATCTGCGTGAATCGTTTTTCGAGCGTATTTACCGCGAAGAGGTGAAATGCGGCAGGACACAGTTTATCGATATGCTTACAAAGCAGGGACGTATGCATCCTGAGATTGCTGAATTTCCGGCAAAATATTTTTATAACAATAATCTTGTATGCGTCCCTCTTGCACACCAGCAGGAAGCTACTGATGCATATACCGGAGATTATGATCTAAGGAAGATTGCTGAGAGAAATCGTTTCTGTTTTCTTTCTGTTTCGAAAAATGACAAGCTTCTTTCAGATAAGGTAAATCCACAGGAAGCTTCCCTTGTAGCAGATATAGTCAGAGAGATTATAGATATAAATAAGGAGAAGGATTTTGATCCCGTAAAACAGATAGGCATCATTACTCCTTACCGTAATCAGATTGCGATGATAAAGCGGGAACTTGCTTCAAGGGAAATTCAGGATTCCGATAATTTTGTGATCGATACAGTAGAACGTTTTCAGGGAGGACAACGTGATATTATGATATATTCATGTTGTGTGGCAAGAGAATATCAGCTTCAGTTCCTTTCAAACTGTATGACGGAAAATGGTGTATATATTGACAGAAAACTAAATGTCGCTCTTACAAGAGCCAGAAAACAGATGTTTATAGTCGGTGATGATGAACTGCTCTCGGGAGATCCCGTATATCGGGAACTCATTAATTTCACAAAGGAAAAAAGTCAGTTCTGGAAAACTCCCAATAAATAAACAAAAATCCTCATTTAAAACTATTCCAGTTTTAAATGAGGATTTTTTATTCAGCTATTTAATTGCATTTTATACAATAAGATCATTGCAAAATTTCTGTAAACGATGAAATTAGAAATTTAGTTTATTTTGAATGTAAATTTTAAGAATATTTATCCAATATGCTATAATAATGTATTGATTTTGAAATACAAATTCATTTTAATATTTCTATCTTTGAAGTATGAAATTGACATAATTGTTATTTAGAAAAGTTAAAGACACTATAATTATCCAACTTAGTAAATTAATAATATTTTAATATATAATTATTTAAAACTCAACAGTATGAAAAAAATTCTACTTTCATTTTTTACATTGCTTTTGGCTTTAGTTGCTTTCGCAGACGAAGTAACATTGCCAACTAATATTACGGCTTCAGAATGGATTGAAACCAAAAATGAAGAAACTTCCAAAACTGAAAGTTTTACTTCTCAGATTAAAGGCTTCACGGTTTCATATTTTACTCACAATAGTACAAATGATGTCATAGCTCCAACAGAACATATACGTGTATACAAAAATGCTAAACTTACAATTAAAAGTAATTCAGGAAATAATATTACTAAAGTTGTGATAGCAGTAACTGACAAAAAATATGCTTTAGGATTAGATGTAAATGGTGGCGAAAAAAATGTAACAACTGATGCAGTTTTGAATACTATTACATGGGAAGGTATAGCGGAAGAATTTGAAGCTATTTCGTCTGAAGGGCAAATAAGAATCTCTTCTATTGTTGTAACTACAGATGGTGAAGAATTACAAGAAGAAATAACAAAAGTTGATGCTCCTACATTTAATATAGCAGGAGGTGCTTATGAATCAGAACTGACAATTGAATTAAATTGTTTAACAGAAGCTGCTTCAATTTATTATACTCTTGACGGTGAAGAACCTACAAAAGAATCAGTTCTATATACTGAGCCTTTCAAACTTAACGCGACTACTACTGTAAAAGCATTAGCTGTTTATGAAGAACTTGAAAGTGAAGTAGTATCTGCAACTTATGAAATCAATATTGATCTTTCTGTCTATCTTGATGCTCCGGTTGCAACAGAAGCAACAGAAGTAACAAACAAAGGATTTGTTGCAAACTGGGAAGCTGTAGAAGGAGCTTCTTCTTACCTCGTTAACGTTGCTTTGACAAATACTGTATTTAATGAAAATTTTGAAGAATGTGAATCTACAGGTGGTAATGATGATCTTTGGAGCGGATCTATAGCTAATGGAGTTTTACCTGAATTAAAAGACTGGACTATTGAAAGAGGCTATCCAGCAAACGGATGTATAAAACTAGGTGCATCTTCTGCATTAGGATCAGCAACAACCCCTTCATTAGAAAATGTTAACGGTGATGTTGTCCTTTCTTTCAGAGCAGCAGCTTGGAATGGAAATAATGAAAAAACAACACTTAAACTTTCGGTTGTTAACAGCGGAATATTGGATCATGAAAGCGTAACTCTTGAGAAAGGTAAATTTAATACATATAGTGTTATAATCAAAGATGCTACAGCTGAAACAAGAATCAAATTTGAAGGACAAACTGCCTCTAGCTCTCGTTTCTTCCTTGATGATGTTAAAGTAACATCACATACAGAAGTTGTGGGATCTCCGTTCGATGTTACAACTACTTCTATCGAAATGACTGAACTTCCTGCAGAAACTGAATATGCATATTCGGTAGTCGCTAAAGGAGACGGAGTTAACTATATGGATTCTGAAAAATCAAATTATGTATATGTTACAACTCTTAATGATGAAATCGCGACTGGTGTTGAAAGTAATGTCGCAGTTTCTGAAATCTGCGTTATTGCTTCAAAAGGAATGATTGAAGTTATTTCAGCTGTAAGTACAAACATATCTGTTTACAATCTTACAGGTTCACTTGTAAAAGAAATCGTTGCTGTTGATTCTAAAACTTCTATCTCTATGGTATCAGGAATCTATATTGTAAAAGTGGACTCAAAAGCAGTTAAAGTAATCGTAAAATAATCGACGAATAGATTAAAATCATATCCCTTGTAAAAGTGGATTTATAAAATAATTCATCCTGTAAACTCCTAATTTAAGGTAGTTTACAGGATGTTTTGTTTAATAATAATCAAAAACTGATACTTGTAATATATAGACGAAAAACATTACATTGTTTGTGAAAACAAATATGTTATAATGTTGTTATTGATTAAAATATAGGTAAGTATGTTTAATTTTAATTATTAATCTTATGAAAAAAATTTTACTTTCTTTTTGTCTGTTTTTATTTGCTTTTTTCTCTTTCGCAGAAAATGTGACAACAACTTTTGATTTTTCAGATCCTACTACATGGAAGTATGATAAACCTGCTGTAGGGGCTGGTGTAAACATCACAGGTAATTTAACGACAGATGACATTACAATAGTAAATGAAAGCGGAAGTACTTCAACCAGATTCTGGACTACCAATAACGGAGTTACAGAATTAAGAGTTTATAATGGAGCAACATTAACCTTTACAAGAAGTATAACTGATAATTTTATATCTATTGTATTTTCAGGAAACAACCTTAATAGAATGACTGTTGATAAAGGTAACCTTGTTTACGGTTCCGGTAATTCGACAGCAACATGGACCGGTAATGATGCAAGTATGATTTTCAAGTTTAGCAATACAACAAATTTATATTCTATAGAAGTTACTACCGGTGTCCCGGCTGCTGTATCCACTCCGTCAATGACTCCTGTATCTCAATCGTTCTTAGGGACTTTGTCAGTTTCAATAGCAACGACTACAGCAGATGCTAAAATATATTATACTACAAATGAAGATGATCCGACGTCATCATCAACTGAATATACGGAAGAAATAAAATTAACTTCTACAACAACAATAAAGGCTATAGCCGTGCTGGGATCAGATGTCAGTGAAATTACAACAGAAACATATACTCTTGGCTCAGAAGTATCAACAATTAGTGCATGGAATTCTCTTGCCGATGAAACACTTGCGAAATTCACCACTTCCCTTACAGCTATCTATCAGTATGGCAGTAACCTTTATGTGACAGACGGTTCTGACAATATGCTCATATATGGGTCTTTGGGAAAAACCTATGTAAACGGAGATATAATTCCGTCAGGTATAGAAGGAACAAAAGCTCTTTATGGAGGTTATCTCATTGAATTTGTAGCTGATGCTTCCAGTGTCCTTGCATCTACTGAAAAAGGTACAGAAGTTTCTCCGGATGATGCTACGATTGCAGATATTACTACTGATAATCAATGCAAATATATAGTTGTCAAAAATGTTAAATACTCAAGTAATACAATAACTTCAGGATCATCATCTTCTGCTACCTATAACAGATTTTCTGTTACTCTTCCGACAGATGATAAAGATTATAATGTTACAGGATTCATAGGTGTGAATACTAATAATGGAAATGCACAGTTATGGCCAACCTCTTTCGACGTCGTTGCTTCAGTGGATAATGCATTTGCAGACTCCTATTCGGTATCTGTTTCAAAAGGCTTTATTGAGATTACAGGATCAGCCGACACTATCGAAGTCTATACAATAGGCGGTGCCCTTATAAGCAAAGATTCTGCTAAAATAGCATGTTCAACAGGAATGTATATAGTAAAAGTTGACGGTAAAGCGACAAAAGTCGTAGTTAAATAATCACGATAAAATCATAACCAAAAAGGGCATAACGAAAAAGAAAATTCGTTATGCCCTTTTTTAAATAAATGAAGTAAGTTGTTAACCTGCGTCTTTTATCATCTGTTCGCTGGCGAAAATATATAATTCCACTCTTCTGTTCTGCGTTCTGCCCGCTGCTGTAGCATTAGATGTGATAGGATTGTTCTCTCCGTCACCTACAGCCTGAATCCTGTCGGCTGCAACACCCTGAGATATAAGATAGTTGCGTACAGCGTCAGCTCTTTTCTGAGAAAGAGTCATATTGTAATCATAGGTTCCTGTATTATCAGTATAACCGACAACCGTAATATGTGTCCCCGGATTCTGATTAAGATTGAACGCTATTCTTGAAAGTGCAGCATCGGCAGCAGGAGTCAGTGTGAATGAGTTTGTCGCGAAAAGCACAGCATCACCCAATGTCACCTTTATGGCTTTAAGATTATTATTATCAGTAACCTCTTTTACCTGAATGGCAGAATCTTTTGCATTTATTTCTGCTTTTAATTTATCAAGCTCATTTTCCAGTTCCGCTTTCTGTTTGTCCATACTGTGACCTATCGCGGCTCCTGCTCCTGCTCCTATGGCAGAACCTACAAGAGCACCTATCCAGGTTCCTTTACCACCGCCGATCAATGCTCCGATACCGGCACCTACGGCACCTCCGGCTGCCCCGCCGACTATGGAGTTCTTACCTGTCTGATTCATGTTTTTAAAGGTCCCGCATCCAGTCGGTACAAGAAGAGAGAGGGCGAGACATAATAGAACGATATTTCTCAGATGTTTCATACTAAAAATTCTTTTACGTCTTACAATTATTTGATAAACCAATAACACTATGCGTGTATGTTAATTTAACGTTGTTAATTTTCATTTGTTCAGTAAGAGTACTACCTCTGTTTTCAGTCCGGATCATATTATGAAAAATAAACAGACAAAAGAATAATCCTTATCTAACCATCTTTTTTATTACTTTATTATTTAAGGTAGGTAGTTATTATTTATTTTTGCGTCAGAAAAGAAAGCAACTAATTGTAAAACAATAATTCAGTATGGAAATTAAGTACAAAAGAATATTGCTTAAACTTAGCGGAGAGTCGCTGATGGGGGAGAAGCAGTACGGTATTGACGAAAAAAGACTTGCGGAGTACGCGTCACAGATAAAAGAGATTGCCGAACTAGGCATTCAGATCGGAATAGTTATCGGTGGAGGAAATATTTTCCGTGGTCTTAGCGGTGCTTCAAAAGGTTTCGACCGTGTAAAAGGTGACCAGATGGGTATGCTTGCCACTGTGATCAACGGTCTTGCTCTTGGCTCAGCTCTTACGGCTCAGGGCCAGAAAGCAAAAGTCCTTACTGCCATAAATATGTTCCCTATCGGTGAATACTACAGCAAATGGAAAGCTATAGAAGCTATGGAAAACGGCGAAGTGGCTATTCTTACAGGAGGAACAGGATGTCCGTATTTCACTACGGATACAGGCTCTGCTCTTCGCGGTATTGAAATCGAAGCGGACGTGATGCTTAAAGGTACACGTGTAGACGGTATCTATACAGCTGATCCGGAGAAAGATCCTACGGCAACTAAATATGATAAGATTTCTTATGATGAAATATATATCAAAGGACTAAAAGTTATGGACCTTACCGCAACTACACTTTGTAAAGAAAACAACCTGCCTATCATCGTATTCGATATGGATACGGTAGGAAACCTTAAGAAAGTGCTTACCGGAGAAAACATCGGTACTCTTGTTTATTAATAAACCGGTCATATTCCCTGTATTAACAGCATATTTTAAAAATTCCTTTTTTTATTATCTTTGCAGAAAGAAAGGGAAAACGGATTTTTATTCATAAACAGTTGTAAAACATAATTTCGGATAAAACCGTGTGACTTAATTCTTTGTTTAATATAATTGATTGATTATTAAATAAAAACGATATATAAATTTACATCATGGCAGAAGTAAAACAAATTATCAGCGCTGCGGAAAATAAAATGAATGGCGCTATCGAGCATCTTGATGAAGCTCTTGCACATATCCGCGCGGGTAAAGCCAATCCTCGTATCCTTGACGGAATCTTTGTAGAATATTACGGAAGCAGCGTGCCTTTGAGCAATGTTGCAAATATCTCGACTCCGGATGCAAAAACTATCGCTATCACTCCGTGGGAGAAGACGATGTTCAGAGAAATCGAAAAAGCTATCATAAACTCAGAGCTTGGTATCATGCCTGAAAACAATGGCGAGATCATCCGTATCGGTATCCCTCCATTGACAGAAGAAAGACGTAAGGCTCTTGCAAAACAGGCTAAAGCTGAAGCTGAAACTGCTAAGGTTAGTATCCGTAATGCCCGTCGTGACGCTAACGAAAGCATCAAGAAAGCACAGAAAGACGGTCTTGCTGAAGATATGGCTAAAGATGCTGAAGCTGATGTTCAGAAAGTTCATGATAAATATATCAAGAAAGTTGACGAACTTTATGCGGCTAAAGAAAAAGAAATCCTTACTGTATAATTCAGTATTGATAATTTTATAACATATCAGTAAAGATGCTTTTCCGGAAAACATCCGGAAGAGTATCTTTATTTTTTTGATATTATTTTTCATTTGTTTGTTATATAAAAAACAGACACTCTGATTAATTTAAATAATCGCATAAGCGAGACAAACAGTTAATAGCTAAAACAACGAAGCAGGATGAAGGGACTGGTAGTAAAAAATACAGGAAGCTGGTATCAGGTAAAGACCGAGGACGGCCGTCTGATAGATTGTAAGATTAAGGGCAATTTCCGTCTGAAAGGCATAAAAAGCACTAACCCCATTGCAGTAGGCGATAACGTGGATATCGATATCAACAATGAAGGGACTGCGTTTATAACACGTATTGAGGACAGGAAGAATTATATTGTGCGTAAATCTTCCAATCTGTCGAAACAGTCGCATATTCTTGCGGCCAATATCGATCAGGCTATGCTCGTGATTACCATAGCTTATCCTGAGACAAGCACCGTATTTATCGACCGTTTCCTTGCCACGGCTGAGGCTTACCGTATCCCTGTTGTGATTGTCATCAATAAGATCGACCGTTATGATGAATCAGACCTTTCATATACCGATGCCATAACAGCTCTTTATGAGTCAATCGGTTATCCTTGTTATAAGATATCGGCAAAAAGCGGTATCGGTCTTAATAAGATAAGGGAACTTCTTGAAAATAAGATAACTCTGATTTCAGGAAACTCGGGTGTCGGAAAATCCACGCTTATAAATGCCCTTCTTCCGGACCTTAAGCTCAAGACTCAGGAAATTTCGGATGCGCATAATACAGGTATGCATACTACTACTTTCTCCGAAATGTTTGAACTTCCAGGAGGTGGTTATATCATCGATACACCCGGTGTGAAAGGATTTGGTACTATAGATTTCAAAAAAGAAGAGATTGCTCACTTCTTTCCTGAAATATTTAAGATATCATCCGACTGTCGTTTTAACAACTGTACACATACTCATGAACCGGGATGTGCAGTACTTGAAGCATTGAAAAATCATTATATCAGTGAATCACGTTATAACAGTTATCTGAGCATTATGGAGGATTCTCAGGAAGATAAATACCGTTCTGCATTCTGATAATATAAATCCTATGGCAATTGCCATTATCATAAGGTGAATATCCCGTATTTTCAGTCAAGTAAATACGGGATATTTTTATTTTTTGCCGAATCTATTTGTCTGCACATAGTTGTGTGCAGCTTTAAACACAGCTATGTGCAATAATTATTATCTATATCTGTGAGCTTTGTTATAAAAAAATTCCCGCACAGGCTGATTTCTTAAAATCACTGTACGGGAATTTTTATATTGTATGTTTCCGAAAAGAATTCGGATTAATAACTTCTTTTATCATCCTGACCTTCGTAATAATATACGAAAGCATTGTTTACAACGCGGTTTCCTCCCGGAGTAGGATAGTCACCGGTGAAATACCAGTCGCCGTTGTTGTCAGGACAGGCATCATGAAGACCTTCGATAGTCTGATAAATGATTTCAACCTCAGCTTTAGTTCCTTTAGGAGTAAGCATCTCAACGATCTTGGCTGAAATCTGTTCAGGCGTAAAAGGTTTGTAGATATCTTTTACATAGTTTACGATCTCTTCTTTAGGAAGTCCCTGCTGAGCTTTGGATTTCTGATATACTTCGTCAAGGATATGACTCATATTGTTTTCGCGAAGAAGCTCTACTGCAGCTTTGAACGCGATGAATTCACCCATTCTCGACATATCGATACCATAGCAGTCAGGATAACGTATCTGAGGAGAAGAAGAAAGGATAGTGATCTTCTTCGGATTCAGAGTGTCAAGAATCTTGATAATACTCTGTTTAAGAGTCGTACCGCGAACAATAGAGTCGTCAATTACTACAAGATTATCTACGCCTGCTTTCACGCTACCGTAAGTTACGTCGTAAACGTGAGCTGCCAGGTCGTTTCTTGTATTGCCTTCTGCGATGAAAGTACGAAGTTTGATATCTTTAAGAGCAACCTTTTCACCACGGATCACTTTAGAAAGGATTTCCTGAATCTGTTCAGGAGTTGCATCTTTTCCAAGTTTAAGGATAGCTTCGGTTTTATCCTGACTAAGTTTTTCATTCAGGCCTTCAAGCATACCGTAGTAAGCGACTTCGGCAGTATTGGGGATAAACGAGAAAACCGTATTTTCAAGATCTCCGTCAACTGATTTTATAATTGCAGGAACAAGGTTTTTACCAAGTTTCTTTCTTTCCTGATAGATATCCTTGTCGCTTCCGCGAGAGAAATATATTCTTTCGAAAGAACATTTTCTAACATTCTTAGGCTCATTAATCTGAGATATCTTAACATCACCGTGTTTAGAGATTATAATACCCTGACCCGGTTCAAGTTCTTTGATATTATTAATATCAGCTCCGATAGCAGTCTGTATAACAGGTCTTTCGGACGCTATAACAACGATTTCATCATCAGCATAATAGAAAGCAGGACGGATGCCCCATGGGTCACGGAAGGTGAAGCTGTCGCCGCTTCCGGTAAGACCGCAGATCACATATCCGCCGTCCCAGCGCGGGCTTGCGGTTTTGATCACGTTCTCTATGTTAAGATTATTTTCAATATACATAGTGATATCCATACCTTTAAGACCAAGATTCTTGCTCTCATTGAAAAGGCGTTCCGCTTCACGGTCAAGACGGTGTCCGACCTGCTCAAGGATAATATATGTATCAGCTAATTTTCTTGGATGCTGTCCCTGCGAAGTGATTTCATCAAAGATCTCATCTACGTTGGTAAGATTGAAGTTACCGCAAAGAGACAGATTTTTTGCACGCCAGTTGTTACGTCTGATAAAAGGATGAACGTAAGCAAGACCTGAACGGCCTGTTGTGCTGTAACGAAGATGCCCCATGTAGATTTCACCTGCAAAAGGAAGTACCTGTTTTGCATAAGTTGCATCGTTAAGCTGTTCTTTAGGGACGTTTTGATAATGTGAATAAACTTTGTCAAAAATTTCGGTTATCGCTCCCGAGCCCATCGCTCTTTCTCTGAAAAGATACTCTTCGCCGGGATGAGACTCCATTTTTAAGCAGGTCAGACCTGCACCTTCCTGGCCGCGGTTGTGCTGTTTCTCCATAAGCAGATAAAGCTTATTAAGGCCATACATCCAAGTGCCATACTTTTGTTGATAGTATTCAAGAGGTTTTAGTAAGCGAACCATCGCAATACCACATTCGTGCTTGATTTGTTCCATTGTCTTGAAATCAGTGTCAAAAATCTTAGTTGGGAATAAGAAAGTGCAAAGATAATAATTATTAGCTTGATATAAGTTTTTTATTAGTTTTTAGCGCTTTAAGCCAGGTATATGCAGATTGAAGATAATTTAATATTTATTGATGTTAAAAAATCGCATATTGAAAGTAAACGGTGTGGTTTAATTTTCTTTTATAAGTAAATTTGAGCAATATGTATAAAGAGAGCATTCTCAGCTAACCTTTTTTATTATTTAAAAGAAATAGTATTGAGCTAATTCTTAATTCACTTTAATTATAAAATACTATTTTTGTCATATCAGAATAACCTTTGAATAAATATGTCAGAAGATATAAATAATCTGAATTTTAAATTGCCGGAACCTACCTTGCGCAGATTGCCGTGGTATCTGGCATATTTGAAATTGTTGAAAGATAAAGGAGAGGAATATGTATCGTCGACACAAATTTCAAAAGACATTAATGTTGATTCTTCTCAGATAGCCAAAGATCTATCATTTATAAATATATCAGGGAAAACAAGAGTAGGATATGAGATAAACTCGCTTGTAGACGTACTTGAGAACTTTCTCGGCTTTACAAGGACTCACCGAGCGATAATTCTCGGAGCCGGAAGTCTGGGTGCCGCTCTTCTTCATGATGATGGTCTTTCTCAGTTCGGTCTACAGATAGTGGCTGCTTTCGATGTAAATCCCAATAAGATAGGTAAAATCATAAACGGAATACCAGTTTATGATATTAAAGATCTGGAGGATTACCGCAGAGAACTTAATGTAAGCATCGGTATCCTTACCGTTCCCGTTGATAAGGCTCAGAATGTAGCCGACACGGCCATAAATGCAGGTATAGAGGCGATATGGAATTTTACGCCATTCAGAATTAAAGTACCCAAGAATATCGTGGTACAGAATACATCTATTTATGCACATCTGGCCGTAATGTTTAACCGATTAACTTTCCAATAAATATGAAGATAATATGTGTGGGCTGGAATTACCCGTTACACAATAAAGAGATGGATAAAACGTTAGAAACTAAGGCACCTGTTCTGTTTATGAAGCCGGACAGCTCTTTACTTAAAGACGGAAAACCCTTTTTTTATCCTGATTTCTCGGAAAGAATAGAATTTGAGACAGAATTAGTGTTCCGTATTTGTAAAGTCGGGAAGAATATTTCCAAGAAATTCGCTCACCGTTATTACGATGCGGTGACCGTTGGCATAGACTTTACGGCAAGAGATCTTCAGTCTGAACTGAGAGCAGCCGGAGAACCGTGGGAAATATCAAAAGCTTTTGATAGTGCTGCTGTTATCGGTGAGTTTATAAATGTAGACGATCTTAAGGATGGAGTCGGAAATATAGATTTCTCCCTTTTGCATAATGACATTCAGGTTCAGAAAGGCAATTCGGAAGAAATGATCAATTCTATTGATGAGATCATCGCTTATGCCAGCAAGTTTTTCACTTTAAAGATCGGAGATCTGATATATACCGGTACACCGGCCGGAGTTGGTCCGGTAAAGATCGGAGACCATCTTCAGGGTTTTATTTCGGATAAGAAATTGTTTGATTTTCATGTAAGATAAGTGCCTGCGAAATATTGTTGACCTATTTTTTAATACATTATATATAAAAGCTATATGCATTCACGCTATATCGTTTCATCACTTATTGTTTTACTGGTACATTTTATGGCCGGCGCGCAGACGGCTACTGTAACAGGAATCCATACCTTCGCCGAGTCATCTAATTTAGCTGAGGGGAAATGGTACAAGATAGCCGTTAATAACAATGATGTATATCAGATTACATATAAGGAGTTGAGGGATATGGGATTTTCCGATCCTTCCAGGGTTGGTGTATATGGATTCGGAGGTCATCTTCTTGAAGAATCCTTTTCAATGAATCATATAGATGACGTACCTGAGATATCGGTTTATCATGATACTGATAATTCGAGAATACTTTTCTACGGACAGGGTGTTATAAAATGGGATTATTCATCAACAAACGGTTATTATCATACCAATAATTTTTACTCCTCCAGTGCCTTTTATTTTCTTCATCAGAAAAGTGATGCTCCGAAAAGTCTGACGGCAGAGTCTTCTATTTCGGGTAATTACAGCAGTACTACGGTATATGATGATTATTTCCTTCATGAAAATGATCTTGAAAATATCGGAAATACGGGGCGTGAAATGTATGGAGAGTCATTCAATTATACAAGAACAAGAGATTTCACTTTCAGTATACCCGGACTTGTTGCAGAGTCGGGAAGTATAACAGTTGATTTTATTGCCAATAATAACGTTGCAAGTTCTCTTTCGGGATCTGTCAACGGTATTTCTTTTATTAATTCTACGATTTCAGCAAAAAGATCTGACAATTATCAGTTCGCTGAAACTCTTAATTCCAAAAGAAACGTAACATTTGACGGTTCTTCATCTCAAACGGTAAGACTTGTATTCAATCCGAATTCCGGAGCTTTGAAAAATTCATATCTTAATTATATCCGTCTGAATGTAAAAAGAACTCTTCAGTCATATTCCGGAGGTACATTGTTTCGCCTTGCAGGAAGCGGTATATCCAAATATATACTTGCCGATGCTGTAAGTGCTTTACCTTCTTTGCAGGTCTGGAATATCTCGGATCCGGTAAATGCCTCAAGAATAGAACTTACTACAGAAAACAGCCGTTTGAGCTTTAACGGTTATACAAATACTGAATATGCACTGGTAAACAGAAACGGAAGTTTCGCTTCTGTAACCAAAGTGGGAGAGATAGCCAATCAGAATCTTCATGCACTCGGTCAGACTGATATGGTGATAATCGCAGCTCCCAAGATTCAGGAACAGGCACAGCGACTTGCTAAATTCCGTGAAGATAATGACGGACTTACGGTTCATGTCGTTACACCGGAACAGATATATAACGAGTATTCGTCGGGAACACCCGATGCTACCGCATATCGTCTGTTTATGAAAATGTTTTATGACAGAAGTGTCACTCTTGGCAATCCTCCATTATATCTTCTTCTTATGGGCGACGGAGCCTGTGATAACAGAGGTATGAATACTTCACAGTGGAAGGCTGCTGCTCTTGAAAACTGCCTTTTGACATATCAGTCGGTCCCATCTCTTAATGAGACGGAATCTTATGTATGTGATGACTATTTCGGTTTCCTTGATGATAATGAAGGAGGAAAAACAGATGTGTACGGGCAGATCACGCTGAGAAGTGATGTACTGGATCTGGGAATCGGCCGTTTTCCGGTCAGAACTGCAGCCCAGGCAAAGACAATGGTTGATAAGGTGATCGCTTATTCCGAAAATAAGGAACTGGGAGTATGGAAAAACAATCTGTGTTTCCTTGGTGATGACGGCGATAATAATACTCATATGAGACATGCCCAGACTATGGTTGATATCATACAGAATCAGGGACATCATGAGTTTAATTTTACAAAGATATATCTTGATGCCTATAAGCGTGAGTCTACGGCAGCCGGTACGGCTTATCCTGATGCAAAGAAAAAACTTTTCGAGCAGCTTAATTCAGGAGCACTTCTTATGAATTATTCAGGTCACGGAGCTACAACTTCTATTACGCATGAAAAGATCTTTATGCTTTCTGATGCGGAAACTATAAAAATGAAACGTCTTCCGGTATGGGTGACGGCCACTTGTGACTTCAGCCGTTTTGATCAGCCGACTACTACAGCAGGAGAGGCTCTTGTTCTTAATCCTGACGGTGGTGCGATAGCGATGTTCACCACAACCCGCGTGGTGTATTCAGACGGAAATCTGCAGATCAACAGAAAACTGATTGAAAATATATTTGATAAGCAGGAAGACGGTACACGCTACCGTATGGGGGATATTATGAAGTTTGCTAAAAGAGCTCTCGGTTCTCAGTCAAACAAACTTAACTTCACTCTTCTTGGCGATCCTTCACTGAAAATCGCTTATCCTGAATATCAGATGGAGATAACAGAGATAAACGGTGAAAAAGTAAAGGCTGATGACATAATTCAGTTTAAGGCATTACAGAATATAAATGTGAAAGGTCGCGTACTTGCTCTTTCCGATGATTATACAGAAGCCAGTTTCAACGGACTTGTCTATCCAACTCTTTATGATGCGGAAGAAACCGTAACTGCTATGGATAATGACAAGACAGGCAATCCTTTCACTTTTACAGACAGAACTCAGAAACTTTTTACCGGATGTGATTCTATAAGAAACGGTGAGTTTGAGTTTTCTTTCATCGTTCCTAAAGATATAAGTTATTCGATGGAATCGGGTATGATGAATCTTTACGCATACAGTTCCGACAGAAGGGAAGCTCAGGGATATTTTAATAAATATATCATTGGCGGAACATCTGATGAGGTTATTACAGATACAGTAGGACCTAAGATCAATTATATATATCTTAATTCAACATCGTTCAGAAACGGAGATGTCGTAAATTCAAGTCCTTATCTGTATGCATCGATTGAAGATGAGACCGGTATTAACGCTACGGGTTCGGCTATAGGTCATGATATAACGATAACGATATACGGAGAGGATAACAGCCGTGTGAAATATATCCTTAATGATTATTTCATGACTAATCCGGGGAATTCGTCTTCCGGTATCATTCAGTACAGCATTCCTGATCTTAATGACGGAAAATATACCATGGAACTTAAAGTGTGGGATATATTCAATAATTCTTCTACAGCGTTGATTGAATTTGAGGTTAACAGTAATGCAAAACCTGTGATATTTGATCTTTCCGCTCAGCAGAATCCGGTAAGGGATGAAGCAAGATTCCTTCTTTCCCATAATCGTCCGGAAACAAATGTGAATGTGAAGATACAGGTGTTTACTCAGATGGGACAGCTTGTTTATGAAAACGATCTTACTTCATCTTCTGAGTTTATGAACTCACTTCCTATAACATGGGATCTGCGTTCAGGTGCCGGTCAGAGAGTATTACCGGGTATCTATATCTATCGTGCCTATCTTTCGTCCGACGGTGTTAACTATACGACAAAAAGCAAAAAACTGATTGTTCTTGGTCAGTAGAAAATCATGTAAAAATTACATAAAAATATATGCCGGTTTCGCAGTAATATTTAATTAAAAATAATATTGCGGAACCGGTAAATTATAATATTGCTGAAAAAATTAAAACAGCAGGTTGTGTCATTATGAAAACTGAGGTTAAAAAATAAAACAGATAAATTCTGATAAATATTTATTGTTAAAACAATAATTTGAGAAATTTTCAGTTTATAATATCACATATTAGAAGAGAGAGATTTAAAGGAAAAGTGAAAATTACGGGTCTTTTCAGACAAAAAGGAATAAAGTCTGAAGCTTAAGAATTGCTTTTCCGGATTTTGTAAAAAGACAATTTGAAATAAGAAAGATATGAATTCAAATATTCTGAAAATAGGATTTGTCACAGGACTGACGTTATGCGGAATAAGAGCCTTTGCACAGGATGATATCAAAAGCGAAAGCTTTAATCCTGTTCAGACGGGCGTAAACTCACTTGGCATTGCTCCTGATGCGCGAGGTGGAGGTATGGGTGATATCGGTGCCGCTACCGATCCTGACGTTTATTCACAATTCTGGAATCCTGCTAAATATGCATTCGCTTATTCTCAAGCAGGAGTTGCCTTTTCTTATACTCCGTGGCTTCGTAAACTTGTCAGCGATATCAATCTTGGTTATCTTTCAGGATACTGGAAACTCGGACAGAGCGATATGCAGGCGGTGAGTGCATCGATGCGTTATTTCTCTCTGGGAGAGGTCAATATCAATAATGAAGGCGGTGGTACTTCGGATATCATCAATCCTTATGAGATGGCTATAGACCTTGGTTATTCAAGAAAACTTTCTGAGAAATTCTCAATGGGGGTTGTTTTCAGATATATTTATTCAAATCTTGCATATTCTTCGGATGAGGATATCTCAGCGGGTAATGCCTTTGCTGCAGATATCGCCGGTTATTATACCACATATCCTATAATCGGGCAGAATGAATGTCAGTGGTCACTTGGATTCAATGTATCTAATATAGGCTCCAAAGTATCATATGACGGTGGAACAACATCTGCTTTTCTTCCTACTACGCTTAGGCTAGGGACAACTCTTCTTTTCCCGATGGATGAGTATAACAGAATGTCAATAAGTTTTGATGCTAATAAACTTCTTGTTCCTACAAAACCTCAGAGAGGTGAGTTTGAAGATGATTTCGAATATCAGGAAGCAGAAGACAGATGGTATGCCACTTCTTCAATTTCAGGTATTTTCAAATCTTTCAGTGATGCACCAGGAGGAATGAAAGAGGAACTTCAGGAAATCAACTGGTCGGTAGGTGCTGAATATACTTACAATGATCAGTTTTTTATTCGTGGAGGTTATTTCAATGAACACAAAAACAAAGGTAATCGTAAGTTTTTTACTGTAGGTGCAGGTTTTGCCTTGAACGTTTTCCGTCTTGATGCGGCATATGTAATATCTGCAGCACAGACAAGTCCTCTGGACCAGACACTGAGATTCTCTCTTGCATTTGATATGGATGGAATACAGAGCATGATGGGGCGTAATGGAAAAGGACGCAGAAGAAGATAAATAATAATACGATTCTATTAAAATATGATTGAACAGGCAGTTTGGGTGATATATCCCGGACTGCCTGTTTTTGTTTTGTCTCTTAAATTATTACTTTTATCTATTATAAATAAAAAATTAAGATGTATGAAAATAAGAACAGGTTTCGGATATGATGTCCACAAACTTGTGGAATCACGGGAGTTGTGGCTCGGAGGTATCAGACTTGAGCATGAACTTGGCTTGTTGGGACATTCTGATGCAGATGTGTTGATTCATGCTCTGTGTGATGCTTTATTGGGAGCGGCCAATATGAGAGATATCGGTTATCACTTCCCTGATACTTCAGGAGATTTTAAAAATATAGACAGTAAAATACTCCTTGATAAAACAATGAAGCTTATAAGAGAAAAAGGATATGAATTCGGAAATGCTGATATAACAGTTGTTGCTGAGCGTCCGAAACTGAAGATTCATATTCCTGATATGCAGAAAGTTCTGGCCGAAGTCATGCGTATTGATCCGGATGATATATCAATAAAGGCAACGACATCTGAAAAGCTCGGATTCACCGGACGTGAAGAGGGAATAGCGGCCTATGCCTCTGTTCTGATTTGCAAGGAGTAGTTTTTTTCTTAGATTTGTAAAAGTTATTGTATGATAACTTAAATTATAAATGGATATTTGTCTAGGTTAATATATTTACAATCTTATAGAAGCATGTAAAATATTAAATAATAAATAACAAAACAAACAGCTTTGTGTTTTACAAAAAGAAGCAACGCGTAACTTAAAAGAAAGAGGCAACTCTTGTAATTAATAATATATTAAATATAAAGATTATGGAAATCAAACCGGGAAAATTCGTAGCCGTGTCATATAAACTTTGGGCAAGCGAAAAAGGCGAAGAGCCTGAAATGGTTGAAGAAACTCAACCAGGTCAGCCACTTAAATTTGTATATGGTACAGGCACAATGCTTGAATCATTCGAAAAAGCTCTTGAGGGCTTGAAAGTAGGTGACAAATTTGATTTCTCACTTGAAGCGAAAGACGCTTATGGTGAATATGAAGACGAAAATGTAATCGAATTACCAAAAAATATTTTTGAAATTGACGGAAAATTTGATTCTGAAATGGTAGTTGAAGGAGCTGTTCTTCCAATGAGAGATGCTCAGGGTATGACTATAAATGGTACTGTGGAAAAAATCACTGATACAGGTGTTGTAATGGACTTTAACCATCCTATGGCAGGAAATACTCTTCATTTCGAAGGTGAAGTTCTTGAAGTTCGTGAACCTACTGAAGCTGATATCCACTCTTGTGGCGGAGACTGCTCTTGTGACGATCAGGATTGCGAAAGCGGTGGCTGCGGATGCAGCGGCGGTTGCCACTAATCGATAAGGAAATATAAGACTGAACGTCCGGAAAAATCTGCAGAGATTATTTCCGGACGTTTTATTTTATATAAGTTCAAATTTTTCAGTTAAGTTCTTCCAGGCTTACAGCAAGATAACCGGCTTTCTCAAGCATTCTCTCAATTTCATATGGCGGAACATCTGTTCTTACCGTTAATATCCTCAGAGGAGATTCCAGGTCTACGTTCCACTGATGTTGATCAAATTTTTTAGACAATACAGATTTAATTCTTTCCACGCAACAAATGCAGTTCACATTTGTCTTAAACTTCAACGTCTTCATAAAATTCTGTTTTTAGATTATATTATCATTTCTAATCTTTTGTCCATTTCAGTCTGAGGCTGTTAAGTATTACTGAGGCTGAGCTCAGAGCCATTGCTGCTCCGGCCCAAACCGGGTTAAGCAGTATTCCGAAAAGAGGGAAAAATATTCCCGTAGCTACTACTATTCCGATAATATTATATATAAAAGCCCAAAAAAGGTTTTGTCTGATTATTCTGACGCATTTACGAGAAAGTTGTATTGTAGAAGGAAGTAAACGTAGGTCGGAATCAACGATGGTAAGCATAGCTACATCTTTGGATACATCGGAACCCAGACCCATTGCAATTCCGACATTTGCATGAGCAAGGGCTAGGGAATCATTTATTCCGTCACCGACCATAGCTACTATTCTTGAATCGCGTTTTAGGTCCTTTATAATATTATCCTTATCAAAAGGTTTAAGTTCGTATTTAAAATCTTTTATTCCGACTTCATTTGCTATATGAGCTGCACTGTTTTTATTATCGCCTGTAAGCATTATTACATCAAGTCCCATTGAATTTAGCATAGCTATAGCTTCAGCCGACCCTTCTTTAATCTGGTCTGAAATGGCAAACATTCCGAGCAGACGGCGCCCGCATGCAAAAAGAACAGTGTTCATTCCTTTTCCCTGCCATTGGGTGATACTCTTAATCGTTTCGGAATCAATCTCTGTGCCGGCGTCCTTAATGAAGTCATAATTGCCGATATAATATGTTTTTTCTTTAATCGTTGCTTTCATGCAACATCCCGCGGAAGACTCAATCTTGTCGATATCTGTTTTTTCGATTCCTGATGCCTTAAGAAAATCTATAATGGTAGAAGCAAGCGGATGTTCCGATTTTATCTCCGAAGCATACAATACAGATTTATCTTCCTCTGTAGTATAATCTGCCCATACAGCTTTTTTGACAAACGGTTCCCCTTTTGTGATGGTCCCCGTCTTGTCAAGTACAATTGTGTCTACTTTATAAAGAGTTTCCAGCGCTATGGCATCTTTTATAAGGACACCGTTCATTGCGGCCCGCCCTATACCTATTGTCAGAGCGGAAGGTGTAGCAAGCCCCAATGAGCAGGGACAAGCTATGACAAGAACGGAAACAGCTGAAACGATGCCTATAAAAAGAAATTCAGACGACCCCATAAGGATCCATATAAGAAATGTCAGCAATGATACCGACATAACTGTAGGAACAAAAACCGAACTTATCTTATCCGCCAGTTTCTGAACAGGAGCTTTTCCGGTCTGTGCCATTTCAACCATCTTTATTATCTGCGCCAGTAAGGTTTGCGATCCTACCTTTGTTGCTACTATAATAAGTTTTCCGCGCTGATTTATTGTACCGGCAAGCACTTTATCTCCTTTACTTTTTTCTACAGGAAGAGATTCTCCTGTTACCATACTTTCGTTGATGAATGAACTTCCGCTTATAATTATGCCGTCGACGGGAACGGATTCTCCGGGACGTACCACGATATGATAATCTTTTTTTAACTGATCAATTGGGAAATCTATTTCAGTATCATTAATTATGACCTTTGCCTTTGATGGCTGAAGGTCCATAAGGCTCTGAATAGCGTTCTCTGCGCTGCTTCTTGCTTTGTCTTCCAGTAACCGACCTGTTATGACAAACGCTATTATCATTCCCACAGCTTCAAAATAGACATGGACTTCTATTGATTTACGAATCCAGAACTCCGGGAATATGGTATTGAAAAGGCTGAATATAAATGCTACACCGGTGCTTAAGGCAATCAGTGTATCCATATTGGCAACTCCTTTGTGGAAGAGCCGCAGGGCATTTGAAAAAAAAGTATCACCGCAATAGAATATAAGAGGGACGGAAAGGAAAAGCATAGTTATATTGCTCCACTCTTCATTCATGAAAAATATAGAAAGAAAAAGTATTGGTACCACAAGTGCCCATGCCACTATCACTTTTGCCCTGAGCTGACGTGTCTGGGATTTCAGTTTGTTCTCCTGATCATGAGGAATCTGACGGTTGTTGATAACGGCGTCATAACCTAAGTTCAGGATGTTCTCACGTATTGTAGCCAGATCTGTAAGTTTATCGTCATATTCAACATATAGTTTATTTGAAGCAGAGTTGACTTCCGCACTGATTATGCCCGGAAGAGCTTTAAGTCCGTTCTCTATTGAAACGGCGCAATCGGCACAACTCATATTCAAAATAGGAAGAGTCTTTTTTATTATGTTTGATCTTTCAGTCATAGATTATCCGGCCTGTCTGTTTTAAACCGGGGTAATATTATATAGTTGTAATTTTATAACATTCAATATAAATCTTGGTTGATAAAGGCAGAGAAAATATTTATTTCATTTAAAGAATTTCAGATTACATCATAAAATTATATATATTCGTTTATTAAATTTTATAAATATTTGATATTCTTGTAATTAATGAAAAGTAATTATTATTTTTAAAAAAAAACGAACAGTCGTTCGAATTATTAATCTTAAAATATACCGATATGAAAAACGCCACTACTTTAATAATCGGCAGTATCCTTGCAACGGGAACACTATTTGCGGAAACTAATAAGACGGTAGATTTATTTGCAGAATATTTTTCCAATATCAAGAAGTATAATCATCTTTTTCCTCAGGAGAAAGTATATCTACATTTTGATAATTCAGGATATTATGTAGGTGAGAATATCTACTTTAAAGCTTATGTTGTAATGGCATCGGAACTTGGCCCCACCTCATTGAGTAAAGTTTTGTATGTGGAACTAATAGATCAGTTCGGTAAAGTTGCGGAAAGTAAACGTATGAGGATTGAAGACGGACAATGTAATGGAGAATTCAATCTTAAAGATTATTACAAATCAGGATTTTACGAAGTGAGAGCTTATACACGCGTTATGCTTAATAATGATCTGGAGACTACGTTCTCAAGAGTCTTTCCTGTATTTGAAGCTCCCCGTAAAGAGGGAGAATATGAAAATGAGATACGTAAGATTAATACCAGCCGTATGCCTCCCGTATTAAGAACCGAAAAAAAGTCGTCTTCGAATCTTAATCTTAGATTTTATCCGGAAGGCGGCAATATCGTATCAGGAAATAATAACCGTATCGCATTTAAGGTTACTGATAAAACGGGACTTGGTGTTGATGCAGCCGGCGTTATTCTCTCATCACGCAATGATACAATAGTTTCATTTAATACTCTTCATAAGGGAATGGGTTTATTCACGTTTACTCCTGAAGCAGGCGAAAAATATACAGCTCATATTCAGGGGGAGAAGAAGGCCCTTCATTTTGAACTACCTCGTGCAATGACTGCAGGATATTCTATGGAATGTGGTAATCAGCAAAGTGAAAACATACTGATAAATATAAGAAAGTCACCTGAAATGGAAGGTGACACTCTCGGCATCTCTGTAATGACCAACGGGAAACTTAATTATGCTAATATTGCGGATCTTAAGAATAGCGGGAATGTAATGATCACAGTTCCGAAAAAGGATATTGATCCGGGTGTTTCTCAAATCACTCTTTTTGACAGAGACGGAAAGATCATGGCGGAGAGACTTGTATTTGTCCGTTCAGATGATTTTGTAAATATTGAAGCATCTATGACTAAAGAGAATTACAAGCCGCTGGAACAAGTGGAAATGAATTTCAGACTTTCTGACAAAAACAACAAGCCTGTTTCAACAACATTCTCTCTTACAGTTAAAGATAATTCTAAAGATATAGGTACTTCGTATTGTGATAATATTCATACGGATCTGCTTCTTTCTTCGGAGATAAAAGGTTATATCGAAGATGTTGATTATTATTTTACCTCAGATGATAAAGTGAAAAATCAGGCTCTGGATCTGCTTATGATGGTGCAGGGATGGAGAAGATATGACTGGACAAAAATGGTTACAGGAGAAGACGCGGGTGCTAAAAACTTTTCCGAAGACGGAATCATAGTTGCAGGAAGGGTCGAATCTACCGTGAGGAAAAAAATAAAAAAGGATATTCTTGTAAAAGCTGATATCTATCCGCGATATGAAGATAAACGTCAGGCAACATGTCTGACTGATGAAAACGGAAAATTTAATTTTAGGGTTCCCGAATATGACGGACCGGCTAATATGAATCTTTCCTTATTTCAGGATGGTAAAAAAACAAATGGAAATATCGTAATAGACAGAGTTTTCTCACCTAAACCAAGAGCGATATCTGCATTAGAGACTGATTATTCATACAGTAGAAACGGAAGTGAAAAACCGGAAATCAAAATAACAGGTAAAAAAGAAGATAATCCGGATTATGACTATTCTCATCTTGTAAGCTCGGATTCAAGGCTTCTGGACAATGTGGAAGTACAGGCAAAAAATCTTTCCAGAGATAAATTCGATGCGATGAAAGTTGCCTCTGTTGTTTATGATGTCAGGGAAGAAACAGATAAACTTATTGACAGCGGAGAAAAAGCTGATCTTGATATTTATTCTTATCTGCGCCAGATATGCCCTAATGTGTCGGCGGGAAACAGATATAAAGGAAGAAATATGATGATGGTAATAAATGATTACAAATCTCGTAACAATATGTTATTTTTTAATACATCTGGTCCTTCAACAAGTAGTGAATTTTATGATGTATATAGTGATCTGAGAAGTTCAGATATTGAGAAAATCGCTATATGTGACGACCCTATCTCTGTAAATCGTTATTATGCGCAGCTTGGATCAACAGGAAGCCTCAGTGAAAGTAGCGTTCTTATTTTCCTTTATCTTAAACAAAACAGTATTAATGATAAAAAAGAAAAGAAAGGTGAACGACGTACCGTTCTTGACGGCTATGCAATGTCAGGAGAGTTCTATATGCCGGATATTCTTTCAAAAGAGATTCTTGAAGATATTCCGTATCGCCGTACCCTGTATTGGAATCCTAATGTGAAAAGTGACGCCTCCGGTAATGCAAGTATAAAATTCTATAATAACATGGATTGTGAAAGTTTCAGTGTTGATGCTCAGACAATAACACCGTCTGGAACTATCGGAATCTTAAAGTAAATAAGAATGGTGAGGGGTAATTCCGTTATAATTCCCAAATAAAAAATAAGTATGAAACGGATCTGAAAGATCATGTTTCATACTTATTCTTTATTTGGGATATATGTAAATATATACTGAATATTAAAGTTCGAAAACCACTTCTTTAAAGTCGTAAATTCTTTCGCTTCCGGCATCATCGGTAATTGTAATCATTCCCGTCGGAGCGACATTTTTAATTTTACCGGAGAAATGGCCGTTTTTATCGGAGAAATCATAAAAATCATCTTTTCTGTAAAGTGAATTCATATAATCACGTCTGATAAGATCGAAATTACCCTCCATCGCTATATCATAATAATTATATATTGATTCTATTATGCCTGAAAGGAGACTTTCAATGGAAACATCCTGATTCAGAATCTGTGCAAGAGAAACGGGATTAGGAGCATCACTTAGGAACTCCCTCTGATTTACGTTTAATCCGACACCGATAAACGAAGAAAATATTATGCGTCCAGAAATATCATTTTCTATCAGTATGCCTGCTATTTTGCTGTCATGATGATAAATATCATTAGGCCATTTAATGGAAAATCCTTCTCCGTAACGACTTAAGACATCAACAAGAGCAAGTGAAACAATCTGAGAGATAACAAACTGGTCGGTTGCTTCAATAAATTCAGGGCAGAGTAAAAGCGTAAAAAGCAGATTTTTCCCTTCTTCCGATTCCCAGCTGTTGCCTTTCTGGCCTTTACCGGCACTCTGAAAGTCAGCCCATACCACGGTGCCTTCTTCGCGCGATTTTGTCGCTTCGACAAGGTCTCTTAAATACTGATTAGTTGATCTCGTTTGGGGTAAATGAATAAACTGCGGCATAAATCAAAATTTAGAAAATAATAAGCGAAACATCAAAATATTTCAAACGAACGTAACTCTCTTAATTATTTTGGAAAATATAAGCGTATCAGGATAGTTCAGTGATTGAAATTATAAAATTTACACAAAAATAATAACCATTTTATTTTAGCATATAGTAGATTGTATATTTAATACTTTCAAAGGTGAAATTGATAATATATCTAAATAAAGATAACAGTAATTTTATTACTTATAGAGGAATATCCTTAAAAAGGAAGAATTATAAAATTACATAAGCAAAATAAAAGTCAGATTTTAAATATTATCTTAAAAGAGGCGGATAAAAAGCATCAGGAATGTGATCCAGATCATGCTTTTCATTATTTATCACAATACTTATTATGTCAAATCTGACTTCCATATCAATCTGATTCTGCTTCATATAGGAATCTGCCGCAATAACGATTCGTCTTATCTTATTATCGTTTACTGCAAGATAAGGTTGTTCGTACTTATCAGAACTGCGTGTTTTTACTTCAGTGAATACTATATCCGATCCGTCAATGGAAATAATATCAATTTCAAGATGATGAAACCTCCAGTTAGTGTCAATGATATTATGTCCTTTGGATTTAAGAAACTCTACAGCCAGATGTTCTCCCTTTTTACCCAATGTGTTGTGATCCATAAATAAGTGGTTTTTTTGTTGTAACAAGAGAATTTCGTTATTGTTTACTTATAGTTTAATTAAATATTTATCCCTTTTTATATCCTTTATACATAGCTGAAAGTGGGATTTTATGACTCTTTGTAATTTATAATCATGAAAAAAAGAATGTTTTTAACCAAATTAGCAATAAGGATTTTCTACTTTAAGAATTGCTGTCTACATTTGCGGTAATGAATAGAAAAAGCAATAAAAAAGAGCAGGAGGAGGCACTTCAGCGAAACTTCAGAATCTCTGTTTCGCTTAATGAAAAGGAGTACAACATGGTGTGCCGTTATCTTGATAAATATAAGATAACCAATAAGAACAGATGGTACAGGGAAACCATATTAAGACATGTGCTTAATAAACTTGAAGAGAATCATCCTACTTTATTTAATGAGAATGAGATGAGAAGATAGTGATGCACTTTCTTCCTGATTAAAAAATATACATATCCGGATCTTCCGGACTTAAATGAAAGATTCAAAATGTTAGATGATAATCACTATATGCGCCAGGCTCTTGTAGAAGCCGAAAAGGGTGCCTCACTCGGAGAGATTCCGGTTGGGGCCATTGTAGTATGTAATGACAGAATAATAGCCCGCGCCCAAAATCTTACCGAAACACTTTCCGATGTTACGGCTCATGCCGAGATTCAGGCTATAACTGCTGCTGCTGCCACTCTTGGTGGTAAATATCTTAAGGACTGTACTCTTTATGTAACTCTTGAACCCTGTGTTATGTGTGCCGGTGCTTTAGGCTGGGCACAGCTTTCCAGACTTGTATACGGAGCATCTGATGAAAAACGCGGATTTTCCTTTTTTGCACCCCGAGCTCTTCACCCTAAAACTGTTGTAGTGAAAGGTATAATGGAAAATGAAGCATCTTCGCTTATGAAAGATTTCTTTAAAAGCAAAAGATAAATACCTGATCAGAAGCCTATTATTTCTGAAAATTTATTCCAGTTCTCATCCATCCTGTAGTCTGACAATGAGCCTTTAGGAACATAAAGACGACAAGATTCGGGATCAAGAAAATAATCGGAGTCTATTCCAGGAGGCTCACTGCAATTGCAATATATCTCTTTAATACTTCCGCAATCTATAAAAGCATCTGAATGTATATCTTCCACTGCACCGTCGAAGAAAATAGTTTTAAGTGAAGAACAGCTGGAGAATGCTTTTTCTTCTATTTCATTAACTGATTCCGGTATTGTAATGTGAGTCAGATTTCCGCAACCTGCAAACATATTCCTTGTTATTATCTTTATATTCTCAGGAATATTCACTGACTCAAGTCCGGAGCATCCCTCAAATGCCGATTCTCTTATATCTTCTACTTTTTTATGAATATTGATGGTTACAAGGTTTTTATTGCCACGGAACGCAGCATCAATAACTTTCACTTTTCTCGGAACTCTATATTTCTTCGATCCTCTGCCGCATGGGTAACATTGCAGTTTTGTCTTGTCCTTACTGAATAATATTCCGTCGGAAGAAGTATAATATCTGTTTTTTCTGTTTACCTGAATTTCATTGATAATTCCCGATTCCGGGAATGCAAATCTGTCTATATACTCCACAGAACGTGGAATATATATTGAAGTAATGCTGTGACAGTTCTTAAATACATCTGCATTTATTCTTTTTACCGATCCTGGAATATTTATGAATCTGAAGCCCTCATAGTTTTCGAAATCTGAAGATGTAAGCACTTCAATTACGCTGAAAAGATTGACGATATAAGGATCATGATTTTTCCGGGCATGATTATTTCTTTTCTTTTTATCGAATTTAGGAATATTTACCGCTTTAAGATTTATGCAGTTTTCAAAAAGAGATGAATCAAGTTCCGCAATTTCGGAAGGAAGTATTACTGTAATAAGATTTAAGCAGTCTTTAAAAGCGGAAGAACCGATCCTTTTTACCGCATCAGGTATTATTACCGATGTCATCTGAGCACATCCTTCAAAGGCCGAAACCGAAAGGGCATTAATTACATATTCCGAGCCTTCATGACTGATACTGGGTGGGATAACGATATTTCCCGAAAGAATTACAGGAGCTCTCATTAGTGTCGCATAATTACCTCCGTCTGATTCCTGATGTAGGAAATATTTATAACCTTCGACAATGAAATCGGAAGCAAAAGCTGTAATATCCGCAAGACAGAATGTTACAGCGATTATTATTTTTATGTATAATCTGCTCATAATCGTGAAAGTTTTGGAATAATATTAAAAGTACCATAATCTATAAATAAAAAACATTTTTTTACGTTTATAGTTTAGAGTAATTTCGGTTTACTGACCTAATAATTAGTATATTCGCAATTTAAAATTGTTTAATTTATTCATTTATTTACAAATCGACAATAATGACAAACATATTGGAAGCAAGAGGAGTCGTAAAGCAATATGCCAATCACCGTGCTCTCGACGGTGTTGATATTGATATTCCTGAAAATTGCATTTATGGTCTTCTCGGACCCAACGGAGCAGGAAAGACTACGTTTATCCGAATCATCAACAGAATTACGGCTGCCGATGAAGGGACTATAACTCTTGAGGGAAAACAACTTTGCGATAACGATATTAGCAGAATCGGTTATCTGCCTGAAGAGCGTGGTCTGTATAAGAAGATGAAAGTATCTGAACAGATGATATATCTTGCACGCCTGAAGGGAATGACAAAAAAAGATGCAGTAAGCAATATGAATATGTGGCTTGATAAATTCGATATCGCGGAATGGAAATCGAAAAAAGTCGAAGAGCTTTCAAAAGGTATGCAGCAGAAGATCCAGTTTATTTCTACTGTAATCCACAAACCTAAGATTGTTATTCTTGATGAACCTTTCAGCGGATTCGATCCGGTTAACACTGAAATTATGAAAAAAGAGATAGTCGAACTTAAAAACGAAGGAGCGACAATAATTCTTTCTACACATAATATGAATTCTGTTGAAGAAATGTGTGATGAGATAAGTCTTATCAATCATTCAAAAGTAATGCTGCAGGGAAATGTGAATCATGTAAGACAGCAGTTTAAAAAACATCTTTACAGGGTGGTGGTAGCTGAAGATATGATATCTTCCGTTAATGATATATATGATATTGTGGAAAGCAAACCTCTTACGACAGGATATCAGTCCATAATCAAATCAAAACCGGGAATCGGGAATAATAATATCATCCGAAATATATCAGATAATTATACTATCGAATGCTTTGAAGAGCTTTTGCCCTCAATGCAGGAAGTATTTATCGAAGTCGTGAAGAAATAATAAATTAAGAAACATTTTTTCCCGGTGACGGGAATGTGAAAAAACAAGATATGGGAAAAATAGGTCTGATAATAGAACGGGAATATCTCAGCCGTGTCAATAAAAAGTCATTCATAATAATGACTCTTGTGACACCTCTTATTATGATAGCGATGATGGGGTTGCCTGCAATACTTGCGGGTATAAAAGATTCTGAAAAGAAGTCTATAGCCGTTGTCGATAATTCAAAACTTTATGATAATGTTCTGAAATCAAACAATGAGTTCGATTTCATATATGCACCCGATGCAATGGCATCAACAGTGAATATGAGTCCGGGTGACGGATATTACGCAATAATAGTAATAGATAATAATCTTATAGAAAAGCCTGATGCTATATCTATATTTTCAGAGAAGACAATTCCTTCCTCTTTAAAGAATGAAGTCTGCATTCAGATGAATCCCTGGCTGAGCGAAAGAAAGATTGAGAATTACGAAATTCCCGAACTTAAAGATATCATAAAGGAGTCTTCGGTAAACATCAACATCAATACCATAAAATGGGATAAGGATGGAAGTGAAACCTCTTCTTCTGCTGAGGCGGCATCGCTTATAGGTCTTTTGTCCACAACGCTGATATATATGTTTATCTTCGCTTACGGTACAATGATCATTAACAGTGTGATTCAGGAAAAAACAAACAGAATTGTCGAAATCATGGTCTCTTCGGTAAAACCTTTTGAGCTTATGATGGGAAAGATAATAGCAGTAGCATTTGTCGGACTTACTCAGTTCATGATCTGGATATTATTGATTTTCGGGGCAATGGCAACATTCTCTATTGTTTCCGGAATGATAGCAGGACCTAAGGAATTGCTTGAAATGAATCCAATGATGGCGGCACAGGGAATGGAAACACTACCGGCCGGAATAGATGATTCTGCTATCATGAGTAAAGTGACGCAAATGCTGGCAGGGATAAACTTCGCTCAGATTGTGATAATGTTTATTGTTTATTTTATAGGCGGATATCTGTTTTATGCTTCAATATTTGCTGCTATCGGTTCTCTTGTCGATCAGGAAGCCGACTCTCAGCAGTTTATGATTCCTGTAATGCTTATAAACATATTCAGTCTTTATGCCGGAATATACAGCGTATCCAATCCTGATGGTCCGCTTGCCGTATGGTGTTCTATGATACCGCTTACATCTCCTGTTGTGATGATGGTACGTCTTCCTTATGATGTGCCGTTCTGGCAACTTGCCACCTCTGTCGTACTTCTTTATGCCACTGCTATGATTACGATTAAGTTTGCCGCAAAAATCTATCGCACGGGTATTCTTATGTATGGAAAGAAAATCACGTATAAAGAAGTGATCAAATGGTTCAGATATAAATACTAATGATTTCTTTCATTCATAAAACTGTTTTATAAGTATGAATTAAAACCTTATATGCAGAAAAATTCTGAGATTGAATTTAATTATAATTATAATGCCGTTTCCGGAGACAATGAAAATCTTTGGAAACGGTATTTTTTTATGACGGATTTAATCATAATTTCTACGATATAATAAGTAATAAAAAGAAAAACCGGATAATTATAAAAATGACTATTCAGACTTTTTAAATGCTTATGATAAGTAAAATGATGATTACAAAGGCTTTTTGTTGTAAATTTGTGAGATAATTTATTGTATTATCTAATAATCGTATGAATACTTTCGGAAATATATTCAGATTGACATCTTTTGGAGAGTCTCACGGTCCTGCCGTGGGCGGGGTGATTGACGGAATGCCGGCGGGCATAACAATAGACATGGAGTTTATTCAGAATGAACTTAACCGCAGACGTCCAGGGCAGTCGGCAGTAGTTACTCCGCGCAAAGAGAATGATGAGGTCGTTTTTCTTTCAGGTATTTTTGAAGGAGTGACCACAGGCACTTCAATAGGTTTTGTCATTTATAATGCAAATCAACATTCATCCGATTATGATAATATGAAGGATCTTTTCCGTCCCTCTCATGCAGATTATACATACACGACGAAATACGGGATAAGAGATCATCGCGGGGGAGGCCGTTCTTCCGCCCGTGAGACTATCTCCAGGTGTGTAGCCGGTGCGCTTGCAAAACTGGCTCTGAAAGAGATGAATATAAAGATTACGGGATATACCTCATCTGTGGGAGAGATATCAGTTCCCGGCAATTATATGGATTATGATCTTGATCTTATCGAGAAAAATATTGTTAGATGTCCTGATCCTGTCGTAGCAGAAAAAATGGAAAAACTTATTCTTAGTGTTAAGAAAGATGGCGACAGTATCGGCGGTACGGTAAGCTGTATAATCAGTAATGTTCCTGCGGGAGTAGGTGAACCTGTTTTCGGGAAACTTCACGCAGAACTTGCATCTGCAATGATGAGTATAAATGCGGCAAAAGGTTTTGAATACGGAATGGGCTTCGAAGGCTGCCATCATCGCGGATCTCAGGTAAAAGATACGTTTATTAATGTAGACGGACACATCAGAACCCTTACAAATTATTCAGGAGGTATTCAGGGAGGAATTTCAAACGGTGAAGATATATACTTCAAAGTTGCATTCAAGCCTGTCGCTACGCTTCTTATGGATCTTGACACTGTAGATAAAGACGGCAATGAAGTAGTTCTTAAAGCTAAAGGCCGCCATGACCCATGTGTTCTTCCGCGTGCAGTGCCTATTGTTGAAGCAATGGCTGCTATTGTTATGCTTGATATGATACTTATGGGTAAAACCACTATCCTTTAATTTTTAACTAATGATATTTTCATTCTATAGTTAAATTTTCAATCTTCTTTTTTTTAAGTGCGCTTAAAAAACAAAAAACCTGTTTCCCGGATTATAATAAAATAACAGTAAACCTTACTTAATTATGTCTTTACGTCTTAAAACTAAATTATTAGTATGCTTCTTAGCTCTGATATTTACATATTCATGTAATCAGGACAAATATTACGAAGAAAAGATTGTAGTCGACCGTACTATTTTTGTATATATGAGCGGTGAAAATTCTCTCGCTTCTTTTTGTGCTAAAAATATAGAAGCTATGAAAGAAGGACTTAATTCAAACACTTCGGGGCTTAATCTTATAGTTTATGAAGATAAATCGACATATTCATATTTATGGCAGCTTTATAAAGACAAAGACGGAAATGTAGTTCAGAATATGATTGAATCTTATAACAGACGAAATTCTGCTGATAAAGATGTTATGACAGAGATGATCAATATTGTTTTCAACAAATTTCCGGCTAAAGAGAAAGGCCTGATATTATGGTCTCACGGCACAGGATGGCTTCCTTCTACCAATTATAAAGTTACGGGAGACGGTACTCTTATAAAAAGTAATGAGTATACCCAACTTACAGAAAGCAGTTCTTCTGTAAATCGTCCTGCTCAATACAGTTTCGGAGAAGATTCTTATCATTCAAGTTATATGGAGATATGGGATCTTAAGACTGCGCTAAAAAATACCGGTCTGTATTTTGATTTCATTGCCTTTGATGCCTGCCATATGACATCTGTTGAGGTCGCTTATGAACTTAAGGATTTTACATCAGATATCATGGGTTCGGCTGCTGAGATAATGGGTGACGGTTATCCCTATACCGAGATGACTAAGATATGGCAGAAAAAGAATTTCACTGTTGGAGATATGTGCGCAGCTTATGCTGAAGCTTATAAGACGATAGGAGGAACAATAGCGTGGATAAAGACTTCTCAGCTTGAAAATATTGCAACATTTTATTCTGAATTACTTAGTCGTTTTCCTGAAGAACTTGATTCCGAACTTGCTTCCTCGATACAGCAGTATGGCCGTTCAAGACTGGGACTGGGAGATATATTCTATGATATGAATGATGTTGTAAGACAAATATTTCATGAAGATTATTCTGAATTTTATCCAATGATCAATTGTCTTGTCCCTTACCGGAAATCAACTGAAACATTTCTTGGTTTTAGTATTGACCTGAATGTCTATACCGGCATTACGGTGTTTATACCGGAGTTCAAACAGGATATAAGATATCATGATGCATATAAAAAACTTGACTGGTATAATAAGGTATACCTTAAACAGTGATATCTGACCGGAAAAATCTAAAAATAGATGACTGTTTATGAATGCTGTTCATAATACTGAATAAAAAAAAATAAAGCAGAAAAGCGGAACCTTTTATAATCAGGTTCCGCTTTTCTGCTTTATAATAAGTTCATTATGCTCCGGATGTATCTCTGTGGAATTTGTTATTCTGAAAGTTCCGGAATATGAAACATTGCAAAATGTGGTATGCTTATTTTGAAATTTACCCGCTCTTACATTATGATAATGACCGAATATGTGGTATTCCGGTTTATATCTTTCAATCATTGACGCAAGTATCTTACAACCTTTTTTTTCATCCATGATTCCTGCCGGTGCACCGTGAGAAATGATGATGTCCGGTTTTTTTGTAATTTCAACAGGTTCATGCATCCATGGACGGGCATTAAGGGCTGAAAAGGCAATACCACCTATTTTTATAGGAAAATCTTCAAGAGATATTACGTTAGCAGGAATAAGATTTTGGGCATAATCCGGATCAAACTCAAAAGGAAGATCATGATTTCCGGGAATAAAAATTTTATACCTGACAGGGAGATGTGAAAACCATCGGAAGAAGTCATCAAGCTGCTCTTCATTGCCGTCAATACAGGCATCACCGCAATGAATTACGATATCCGCATTCGATGGAATAAGAATATTGCGATGCATACCATGGGTATCTGAGATGGCAAATATGTTATGTTTTTTATATTGTATCAGCATAGTGGTAAATAAAAAAATCTGTAGCAAGATATGCTTAATTGATTAAGAATCACCCCGAAATCTATATATGCTTCAGGTCCAGGAAATAATATCACATGCTTAAAATACAAAGAAGCCGCGAATTTCACGACTTCTTTTGTAAAAAAAATATTGATTTTAACTTTATGCCAATTGCTGTATTATTAAAAACCTCTTATTATATGCTTTTCTCTGTGGAAAGATTTCTTTTCCCGAATATAAAACAAACAAGAAGAAAAAGAGAAAATCCTGATCCGAGAATATAACTTAATGTATGGGAGAGAGAAAATCCCTCCGGAGCTACAAGGATGTAAGTCATGCATACCGAACTCATAAAAAGAGCCGGAAGAAGTGTTACAAAATAGTTTTTATCTCTTCTTGCAAGATATACTGTAATGCTCCAAAGAGTAATAGCAGCAAGCGATTGGTTCGTCCATGCGAAGTAACGCCATATAATATCGAAGTTTATATTAAGAAGTATTATGCAGACTGCGAAAAGAGGAGCGGAAATAAGTATTCTGTTTTTAAAACTCTTCTGTTCCTTATTAAGAAAATCGGCAATGATAAGTCTTGCCGAGCGAAAAGCCGTATCGGCAGAAGTTATAGGAGCTACAACGACACCCAAAAGAGCAAGAAAACCACCCAGCAAGCCCAGCCAGGAAGAAGAAATATTCTTTACCACTACAGCTGCGCTGTTGCCGTTTTCTGCCATAAAACCCTGAAAACCTTCCATCCCTTCAAAGAAGCATATTGCTGCCGCTGCCCATATTGATGCAACTACACCTTCTGCCACCATAGCACCGAAAAATATCTTTCTGCTGTCTGCTTCACTTTTTATGCATCGGGCCATAAGCGGCGACTGTGTAGCATGAAATCCGCTTATCGCTCCGCATGCCACTGTTACAAAAAGCATCGGAAATACCGGAAAACGGTCAGGATCGGGATTCATGTTGCCGAAACTCTGTGTGATCTCCGGCATCGGGTTATGATTGATGAATATTGCCACAAGTATTCCGAATGCCATAAACAACAGAGCGAAACCGAATATCGGATATACCTTTCCTATTATCTTATCAACAGGAAATAGCGTTGCAAGAACATAATATGAGAATATAAGTACAATCCACCATATATTTTCTATTCCGGTCATAGATGTAAGAAGGGAAGCCGGTCCTGAAAGGAATACGGCTCCTACAAGTACCATCAATACAATAGTAATAAGGCGCATTATAATTCCGGCCGTACTGCCTAATTCCGTCGATATAAGTTCGGGAAGTGACCTCCCGTTACTCCTTAGCGACATCATTGCGGAAAGATAATCATGCACCGCACCACAAAAAAGAGTTCCGAACACTATCCACAAAAATACTACCGGTCCATACATTGCTCCCATTATTGCCCCGAATATAGGACCAAGTCCTGCAATATTAAGAAACTGAATAAGGAAAATCTTTTTACTTGAAAGCGGAACATAATCGACTCCGTCGGCCGATGTGATGGCCGGAGTTTTGCGGTTCTTGTCAGGGGTAAATACCTTTTCTATATATCGTCCGTAAACGAAATAGCCGCCTATAAGGATTATAAGGCTTAATATGAATGTTATCATGGTTTTGAGATTTTATTAAAATATGTTACAAATATAAATATGATTATTTCTCATTATTCTTACTTTTATAAATAAATATCGCAGGATACATGAAAATCAGATTATTGCTTAAATCATTTTTAATATGGCTTTGCATTATGCCATATGCTATAATAAACGGAGGAATAAGAGAAAAATTATTAATTCCTTCATTTGGAGAAAAAATATCCTTTCCGGTAAGCGGTGTAATGCTTTGTGTTATGATATATGTTATTGGTTTTGTATTACTTCCTAAACTTAAATGCTCAAGTAAAAGAGACTTTCGCAATATCGGAATATTATGGGTCACAGCTACTCTTGTATTTGAATTCTCAATGGGCGCTGCAACCGGATTGTCATTCAGGGAGATGCTTAAAGCATATGATTTTACAACCGGGAATCTATGGCTGTTCATAGTGATATTTATCGGATTTACACCTTCAGTGATAAACAGGCAAAAAAGGCTGTTGTATAATTAAATAAATCCGGGATATAAGATTACAAAATTTCTTATATCCCGGATTTATTTTATATCAGAAAAATAATAAAGCTACCTCAATAATAATAATAGAAAGAATAACAAGCATTATCAGATTCCATATAGAATCGTATTTCTTTTTTTCTGCTTTTTCTTCTGCCTCTCTTTTTAATCTCTCTTTTTTAGTTTCCTTCTTCCGTTCATTTTCATTATTATCATCAGGAAACTCATTTTCAGGTCCCATATACCATTCGTCCTCTTCATTCATCAGGCGGTAAAGATAATCATCATCTTCTTGAGTCATAATTAAAAAGTATTAGAGTAAAAGGTTATGATAAATTGCTTTCAGGAAGAACATAAAATGTCATTAATCTCTTATTTATTAAGTATTTCCTGATAAAGATCAATGAAACATCCTATATCATATCCGTCTGTAAGAGCATGATGGACATGAATTGAAAGGGGCATTATCATGCGTCCGTTTTCTTCTGATACCTTTCCGAAAGTCATACGAGGAGCACTACCCTTAGAGGAAAACATTCTGGCATGCGACATAGAAGTGAAGCGTATCCAGGGTACGGTGGAAGTAAGTATGGTCTGTTCACCAAATACACAGGGCAGAAGTATATCTGCTTTAAGAGCTTTATCTATTTCTTTCTTTGCTTTAACAGCGAAAATATCAAAGTCATTATCATACTCCACATCTATAAAAACAAAAGTATTATCCGCTTTTCTTATAGTTGCGGATCCATGTATTGTGTCATATAATACTACTTTATTGTCTTCAATTCTGTATCTGAAGGATTCAAGATTATTGACTGCTTTAAGCATCTTATAGAAATAAAGCAAAAAGAACGAGACTCCTTTTTCCTTAGCTTCCTTATATGTATGAGTGATATCCATATCTACGCATACTCCGTAAAACGGTTCTTCGAAATCCTTAAAGAAAAGATACTGCTGTTTTCTTTTCCATGTAGTTATATCTATCTCTTGTTTCATATTAATATCCGGTATTTTTATTGAAAAAATTTCTGAGATATAAAGTAAATAAAAAATCCCTGCCTTCTATCAGAAAGCAGGGATCTTATTTATGAAGAAACGATTATATTAATATCTTCTACGATTATTGCCATAACCACCGTTTCCACCGCGATTATTGCCATAACCGCCTCCGTAAGAAGGTTTTTCCGCTCTTGGACGTGCAACGCTGACATTGATCACTTTACCTTCGAATTCTGTCTGGTTAAGTTTTTCAATTGCGTTCTGAGCTTCCGCGTCGTCCGGCATCTCAACGAAACCGAAACCACGAGAGCGACCGCTTTCACGATCCATAATTACATTAGCTGAAGTAACTTCGCCAAACTGTGCGAATAAATCCAATAAGCTGTCACTCTGTGTGCCCCAGCTTAAATTTGAAACATAAATGTTCATTTTAAAAAAATTATTGTTTGTGTATTATTGATATGCGGACAGCGTTCATACCTCTGGCAGCACGTTCAATTTCAAAAATTACTTTATCTCCTTCTTTAATGAAAGCCGGAGCATTTGATCTGTGGAAGAAATATTTTTCATTGCTACCAAGATCTTTTATAAAACCATAACCTTTTGAAGAGTTATAATGTTCTACTCTTCCGTTTAAAGTTTTTGGTTCGTTACTTTCTTCCTGTTTTGGTGTAGATATCGAAATTTCCGATGCATCTACTTTTTTATTCTGTACCTCAGGAGGTGAAGAACACAGGCGTCCATTTTCATCTACATAAGCTATCATGTCTTCAAAACTGTTTGTAGCACTACTCTGACGCTCTTCCTTGCGTTTTTGTTTTTCCTGACGCTTTTGTTGTTTTGCTTTTTCTCTGTCTTTTTTGTTAGTCGTAATTCTTTTATTCATTCTGAATATGTTATGCGGAAATATTCCGTATTTATTTTATTTTTTCTGTAAATGAAATAAATCTGAATCTACAAATATTAATATTCAGGGTATGGAAAACCTAATAAAGAATTTCAATAATTGCGGGAAAGATAAAAAACTTCTTTTATATACGATAAGATTATTAAGAATAAAATCGAAAAAAGAGAAGAATATTTCATTGATCATCAATATCTTCAATAAGAAGCGTCCTTATAAAGGGAGGGTATTATTGAAGATGTCACAAGATATGCTTTTTTAGGCAATATCAGTACATCATTTTACAGGAACAAAAGATAAGATAATGATCTGTTTTGAGACTTATTCATATTCTTTTTATGATAGAAATGAATAAGTGCAAAGTATTTTCAGTAAAATTTCTATTGCTTCATAAACAAAAGTATGGTTATTATCTGATTTATCCTAATTAAAAGTCTATGATATTCATTTTATTATGAATTTTGTTGTTAAAATATTCTTTATTAAATAAACCGTGATTTTTAGTGAAATATAGTTTTTATATCATTATTATGGTCATTTTATCCTATTCTCCATATTCCGCGTCCCCAGTATCCCTGCATTATTCCGCGGAAAAACAAATATGTGCAAAAAGCAAGCCAAAGGGCATGATTACCAATAAGTTTATCAAGTGAAAAGAATAATACAAAAAATGCAGCAGATGCCACAACCATGGATTTGAGCATTATTCTTGTCGCTGTAGCACCTATTATTATTCCGTCCATAAGAAAAGCAAGAAAACCCGCTATCGGTATCGCTACGATCCACAGGTAAAAATGTCGTGATGCTTCTATCACACTATTGTCATCGGTAAGAAGACGGAGAAACAGATTTCCTCCTGCTCCATAAGCAAAAGCGAAAACAATAGCCAGAGAAAGGCTCCACCAGAACAACCGTTTTACCGTTGCGCGTAGTTCCGGTATATTCCCCGATCCGACATAACGTCCCACCATTGCCTCTCCGGCATAAGCGAAACCATCCATTACATAGGAAAACATTATAAAAAACTGCATCATAAGAGTATTAACAGCAAGAATTATTTCTCCCTGACGGGCACCGGCGGAAGTAAAAAACACCGTGACAGCCACAAGGCATATTGTACGAAGGAAAATATCGCTGTTTACCTGAAAAAATCTTTTCATTGCTGCTCTGTCAAGAAAACACCGGAAGTCAAACCGCTTTTTCAGTTTACCGTAATATTTATTCCATAATATCACCGACATTATAAGCCCGGCATATTGTGCTACAAGAGTACCGAGAGCCACACCTTCTATTTTAAGCCGGAAAACATAGACGAGCAAAAGGCTTACTACGATATTGACTATATTCTGAACAATGGCAACCATCATTGGAAATCGTGTATTCTGCATTCCTATAAACCATCCGGAGATACTCCATAAACCCAGTACGGCAGGAGCCCCCCATATACAGATCCTGAAATAAAGAGAAGCTAGCGAACGTATCTCTTCAGTCGTATCTACTATTGCGAAACCCAGAAGTTCAATAGGATATTGCAATATTATAAGTAATAATGATATGGTAAAAGCTATCCCTGATGAACGGATAAGAAGTTTTGTGACCTCGCCAAGATCGCGCTTGCCGTAAGCCTGCGAAGTCATACCGCTGGTTCCCATACGAAGAAACCCAAATATCCAGTATATAATATTGAAAAACATTGTTCCCACAGCAATCGTACCTATATATGCAGCCGAGCCGAGATGACCTACAATAGCGATATCGATAAGTCCGAGAAGAGGAACTGTGATATTTGATATTATAGAGGGTATTGCTATGTTCAGAATCTTACGGTTTCCTTCGCTTAACTGTATCATTTTACGGTAAATTTTGAGACAAAGGTAGAGAAATCATCTATAAAATTCAGCAATAACAACCTCAAAAGCCGATTAAAACATATCTCAGCAAAAAAAATATCAAAAAATATTATTCCTTATATATCCTGATAAACAGATACTTTACTATTATTGAAGAAAAATATTTCAAAAACACTGTTGTAGGCTATTGCAGGAATGAAAACTTGTAGTATCTTTGCAACGCAAATGAGGGAAAAAGGTGCCATAGCTCAGTTGGTAGAGCAAAGGACTGAAAATCCTTGTGTCCCCG
>CAMTON010000004.1 GCA_947074105.1 uncultured Bacteroidales bacterium | reverse complement strand
GTCTCATATTCTTCTTTTTCTATTAATCGTGAAGCATAAGAGAGCTTTTGACCTATATGGAATATATTCTTATAATTGATTATTTCGGAATTAACAAACCATTCATCAGGCATATCTTTTAAACGTACTCCATTCTGGCTTGCCGCATTGATACGAAGTTGGGCTATTAACGAGCTGATACGGCCTTTATCCTTCTTAATCAAAACAATATTATATCCATCATTTGTTATTCCGCTAATTTTCAAAGGGATTCCGTTCATTAATGTAAACAATAAGCCTAAGCTCCACATATACATAAAGAAGAATTTTGGAAAAATATGCATATCATCCGATTGATACCAAATGATGAAACAGATGATTGAAGTAAAAAGATTAAGCAATGCACCACCTGCCAGATACCACGTTACAGCAGATTCTTTAAGTTCACCTTCCGGTGGCGATAAAAGACACTGACCGCCGGTGCCTTTAATATGAAACTTTTTGATTTTATATTTACCCTGATCTTTAATCAGTGTAATATTAAATACCCTGAAGGACACAAAATTGAATTTTGATAAAAGCCCCGTAATCAGGTGTCCTCCTTCATGGATAATGACTTGTAGGATTCCGGCTATAAACAAAGCCACTATCGATGTAACACATGAAATGCCGATAATCATAAGACCTGCTTTATCTAACTTATCCATCATTTCCGGATATGTTACATCAGTGAAAACAGGGATAAAAATCATCATTAAAACCATGCCCGAAATAATACTCAGCAGATAAATTGAAAGAAATCTAAATATCTTTTTCATTGTTGTTTTTTGTTTTACAGAAGGCAAATGTATAAAAATATAAAACACATCTATTCATTCCTCAACCCCTTACAGGGATCAAGCTTCACTATATTTCTAATCTTACTAAACAATGTAAGAAATACGAATAGAATAATAATTAAAAATATCGTAACCCAATATACAGGATTATTTATATCTATTCTTTTCGTATATGATGAAAGAAAATCATCAGCAATCATCCATATAACGGGAAAAGCCATAAAGGAAGCCGATAATATAAACCATAAATAAAGTTTGCTAAAAATCAGAGCGATATCAAAATAAGAAGCCCCGTTAATTTTTCTTATTGTAATTTCCTTTTTTCGTTTTATCGTATCATTATTGATCGACGAATAGACTCCCGCAAGCGTTACGATAAGACTTATAAATCCAAGGACAAGAAGTATCTTCCGAAGATATATTTCTTTCCAGCATAATTGTTCATATTCATCTTTAAGTGATAATACTTCCGATAAAAATTCTACGTGATATGAATCATGCAGGCAATTCTTTATTTCCGTTATCGGGTCACCTTTAAATCCCTTATTGAATTTTATGTAAAGATTCTCAAGACCGTGATTATTTGTCACGGGATTTTCTTCCTTAGTAAACAAAAGAGTATGAAATTCACCAGTATTTGTAAAATTAGACTGTAACTTGTTCTCAAATGCTCCTAAAACATTATATCTTCTACCGTAAAAATAATCCGTTACTTGTAAAGGAGTTTCAGATATGTCTGCCATAGACGCAAAAAATACACCTTCGGAGTTATTATTCGAATTATTTATAATAATACTTTGATTCGTGAATTTGAAAAAGTTATCTGAAACATTATAATACTTACACCGCTCAACTTTATCATTGATATTCATTATAATATAATCATCGTCAGAGAATCTGGAATTGATATATAATATATCTTCTATATTCGAATTGCTTTTTATATTATTTATCGTCTTTATACTTTCGTCTCCGAATGCTATATTATTCAAATCAATATAAAAGATTCTTTCCTTTTCTTCTTTTGTAAAATTGCTATAAATTGTTTTATCAGTGATATATGATTGACCATATATCAAAAAACCACCCGATAAGAACATAAAACTTATAAAAAACTGAATGAACAACATCGAATTCCTAAACACATGGTTAGTATAAATAAATCCGGATATGAATCTCTTTTTATATAAGCTTTTAAGATAAATCATCAGAACCGGGACAGATAAAATAATTAGAAAAAGGATATACCCTATCTGTTGAAACAATATTTTTTTTGTGTTGATACTGAATATAATTCTTTCTTTAGGAATATTAATATCAACTATATTCCCAATAAACTCCGTAACAATAAAAATGATTAATCCCGATATAAGAATTGAAATTAATATTTCGGAAGAGATAAGTCTGAAAAATGAAACAGGTGTACTTCCGAGTATATTTCTTAAAAAATATTCTTTAGATCTGTTCTTATGTATTCCTATAATGAAAACTATATAATTTAAGACCGAGATTAACAGAATAAGGCAACCCGTAATGAACAGGAAATAATATATTTCATTATTCTTTTTGATTATACCGATATAGTTTACGGCTTTAAAATCATAATCATTTTTATTAACAGATTTAGAAAAACTTATATCATTAAGTCTTTTGTTTAAGTCTGTTATTGAATATCCCGGAGACAATTTCGCAACAGATTCCATTTCAGAAATAAACCCGACATCGACTCCATGTATATCAAGTATTTTATCTTGCTTTATTATTATAAAATCCGGTTTAACATTGTCAATACTTATATTATCGGGGAAATCCTGAACAACGGCTTGTATTGTGTTGAATGAAATGGTGCCTGACCAATATACATTATTGTTTATGGCACATTCATTTTGATATATTTTTTTTGCTAATGATTCCGTGATTATTATTGAGTTAGGATTTTGCTTAATATTGTTTATTGTTCCTTCAATTATCTTTAATCCCAACACGTCGATAATATATGGATCAGATTCTATATAACAAGAGTTATGTATTTGTTTTGATCCGTCATTCTTATCATAATCCATCAAAGAATTTCCCCAACCAAGTATAGTAGTGACAGCTTCGATTTCCTCCAGTTCCTGAGATCTTACTTCCTGTGAAAAAGAAGGATAACTGTCAAATTCATATTTACCATTTGTCCCGGCTTTAAATATTACCAGCCTTTCAGAATCACGATATCCGTTATTAACGGCTTTCATTTCCATTACATAATACATGCAGAAGGAGAAGCAAATAATGCCTGCCGCTAGTCCGAAAATCGCTATTATAGCTGAAACCCTGTTTTTAAAGATGTTTCTGAACGCAGATTTAATATAATGTTTAAACATAAGTTTATGATATTATGAGGTTATTCACTCCTCAACCCCTTACAGGGATCAAGCTTCACTATATTCCTGACTTTTATAAACATTGTCAGAAATACGAACAGGATTATCATTAAAAAGACTGATATCCAGAATAACGGATTGTTGATATCTATTTTTATATGATATTCAGAAAGAAAATCATCAGCAATGATCCAGACAAGCGGAAATGCGGTAATGGCAGCAACAATAATAAACCATAAATAATTACGGCAGAAAATCATTGCAATATTAAAATACGAAGCTCCGTTAATCTTTCTTATAGTAACCTCTTTCCGTCGTTTTTCCGTATCATTTTTAATTGTGGAATAGACTCCCGCAAGAGTAATAATAAGACTGATCAGACTGAAAATAAAAAGAAGTTTTCTCAGATATATTTCTTTCCAGCAAAGATTTTCATATTCCTCTTTAAGTGTGATTATTTCAGGTATAAAATCTTCGGAATATAACGGCTGTAGAATACGCCTTATCTCAGATTTATGTTCCCCTTTAAATTCAGAATTGCATTTTATATACATATTGCTGAATCCGGTTCCGAAATTTATATTATCAAATCCCTTTTGCGGCTTTACAAATATCAGATTGTATCTGGCTGCTTTATCTAAAATAATTGAGTGAAGTCTGTTATCAAAAACACCAAGAACTTTATAATCTTCATCCTGAAAATTAATTGAAACACTCACAGGCAAATCTTCTATATTATATGAAGATGTAAAATAAACTCCCTCTGTATCCATATATGATTTATCGGACGGAATTTCCTGATTAGTAAATCGAAAAAAATTGTCCGATACATTATAATATTTGCATTGTTCGATATTATCATTGATTTTCATCATAATAAACCGGCTTTCAGAGAACTTCGATTCAACAAAAAGAATATCTTCTATTCCGGGATTATTCCTTAATTTATTAATGACCTGTGAGCGCTCATTTTCGAAGTCAAATTTTATCAGATTAATGTAGAATATATTTTCTTTTTCTTCATCCGTGAAATTATTATATATCGTCTTATCCGTAAGCAATGATTGTCTGTAAATAAGAACGGCCCCTGAAATAAAGATAAAACAGATGAAGAACTGAATATAAAGCATCGAGTTTCTGAAAATACAACTGCGAGTTTTCGCTTCAATTTTAAAATTTTCTCCAAAAAGTCTTTTTACAAAAAAGAATGTAGCAAACAGAGACATAACTACTATACAAGCAATATAAAATATTTCCTGTAGAAATAAGATCCTCTGACTGATCTCGAATATTATTCTCTGATCAGAGATAGTTATATTTATCCGTTTGCTGATAATTTCAGTTAAAATAAAAGTAGTTATTCCGGATAGAAGAATAGTAATTATTACTTCAGAAGCGATAAGAATGAAAAGAGATGAAGGAGTACTGCCCAGAATAGTTCTTAAATGATATTCTTGATACCTGTTTTTAGCAATTCCGGAAACAAAGATGATATAATTTAAAAGTGAAATAAGAAGTATAAGACCTCCTGTTAAAAGTAAAAAAATATAGATATCATTTTCTGTTTTTATTATTCCGACGTAATCAACAGCCTGAAAATTATATATGTCACCATTATTATTTTGATAAAAACCCAGTTCTTCAAATTTTCGGTTAATATCTTTTGAGTCAAAACCGTTTTTGAGCTTTGCGATGCATTCTATATCAGCATACAAACCGTCTTCTATTCCGGAATTATACAATATTCCGGTTTGTTCAGGAATAATGAATTCCGGTTTAACCTTATCTATGCTGATATTATCCGGAAAATCTTCTATCACTGCTCTGATAGTATAAAATTCCTTTGACATACCCCAGGTAACATCCTTATTTATCGCACTTTCATCACCATATATTCTCTTTGCAAGAGATTGGGTTATTATTATTGAATTAGTTATATTTTTCGCGTCTTTCAAATCTCCGTCAAGAGTTCTCAAACCTAAGACATCAATTAATGAAGTATCAGCTTCTATCTTACATGTATTATATATCTTTTTGGTACCATCATTTTTATAATAATTCACAAAGGTATTTCCAAAACAATAAACCGATGCAACAGACTCTATTTCGAAGAGATTCAGTTTTTCCAGATCTGATGAAAATGCCGGATATGTCTGAAATTCGTATAACCCATTTTTACCTGTTTTAAATGTTACTATCCTTTCCGAATCCCGATATCCGTTATTAACGGCTTTCATTTCCCTTACATAATACATGCAGAAGGAGAAGCAAATAATTCCTGCCGCTAATCCGAAAATCGCGATTATAGCTGAAGCCCTGTTTTTAAAGATGTTTCTCAACGCAGATTTAATATAATGTTTAAACATAAGTTTATGATATTATGAGGTTATTCACTCCTCAACCCCTTACAGGGATCAAGCTTCACTATATTCCTGACTTTTATAAACATTGTCAGAAATACGAACAGGATTATCATTAAAAAGACTGATATCCAGAATAAAGGATTGTTGATATCGAAGCGACAAAAATATTCATCAAGCACTTTATTACTAAGCATCCAGACTACGGGAAAGGCAAAACAGCTACCTATAAATATCATTACTATATATGACCTGCAAAACATCAGGGCTATATTAAAATATGAAGCTCCGTTTATCTTTCTTATGGTAACCTCTTTCTTTCGTTTTTCGGTATCATTGTTTATTGCGGAATATACTCCGGCAAGAGTAACGATAAGACATATTATTCCGAAAACAAAAAGGAGTTTCTTAATATATTCACTTACCTCATTTAAATTATCATATTCATGTTTTAAAGTATTTACTTCCGGTTCCAGTCCCTTAGGATAAATGTTTTTTATAAGATTTGATATCTCCTTCGGTGCATCACCGGTGTAAGATTCATTAATCTTAACGTACATATTATAGTCTTCATTTTCTTCAATAGGCAATATTAAATGACAATAGTTGCCGTTTGATCCTGATGACTGATTAAAGTATATATAATCATATATCCCTTTTACTTTTATAGGAGTCTCTGATTGATAATGATAGATATCATCAGGAAACTCATTTTCCTGATGTTCAGGAGAAATAAGAACCAAAGCGGAATTTGATTCTGCGACAGATCTTTGTTCCTTTAATTGCAAATTGGCAAATTCCCTGAAATTAGAAGAAGCATTTCGTACACCACATATTTTAGATTCTTCATTTATAGTAAATGAAGAATAAAGATGTGAACTAAGCGGATATGTAATTGACAGGATATCTTCAACAAAAGAAGTATTTTGTAATTTAAATTTCAATTCATCAGCATTCTCTTTTAATCCGTTTATATTGCTATTAATAAAGTAAATTCTATCTTTTTCACTTTCTGTGAAGTTTGTCAATATACGGCTTTCAATTATCTGCGACTGAAAATATAAAATCGAAGCACCGCTAAGAAACAGAAAACATATCACAAACTGAAGAGTAAGTATGATGTTTCTGAAATAATTGTTATTATTTGTTTTAATCTTCTGAAAGTTGGTTTTGGATATTCGTCCTGATATTATTCCCAGAACAGGAACCGAAAGAATTAAAGCATATATAAAATACTCACATTGCTGTTTTATAAGGACTGATTTGTCAATTATCATATTAAGCCGGCCTTTATTAAAAGAGCTGTCAAACTCATTTCCTGTCAATTCCGTAATTATCATTGTGATTCCCCATGTTATGGCAAGAGTGATAAAAATCTCAATGAATAATAATATGAAAAGAGAACTCTTACTGCTTCCGAGAATATTTCTTAAAGCATATTCAGTACTCCTGTTTTTTGAAATTCCGATAATAAAAATAAAATAATTGACTATAGCCGAGATCAACACGAATAAGCCTAAGGCACATATAAAAGTCAATAATGTGGTTATTACACTTTCTTTTTTCGGAGTTGCATAGGATTCTGATAAAACTGTTTTTTTGCTATCCCCAAAGTCAAAAGTAAATTTGACTTCTGATAGCCGTCGATTAAGATCATTCTTTTTAAATCCGGGTTTCAATTTGGCGATACCTGTTGCTCCGATAATAGAATAAAAGTCATCCGGATTAATTCGTCCCCACTCATAAGACAAAAGAAGCATTTCCGGTTTTCCCCCCGGTAAACTTATGTTATCAGGGAAATCGTTTATTATACCGTTAATTGTTACATGGAAAGGATATCCGGCAACAAATATCGTTTTACCTATCGGACTTTCTTGTCCGAAGATTTTATCGGAAACGCTTTTAGTTATCAATGCCGAGTTTGGCATTTTCTTCGCATTATTTATATCTCCCGCTAGTATATCAATTCCAAGGACATCTGTTACGGCAGTATCCGCACAATGACAATTTATATTTGAATAAAAAGGTGAATCGTTATCTCTTTCGATTTTAAAATTTAATGTCTCATAATGATCTATAACTGTTATATTTTCTATTTCATTAAGGTCATACTTTCTAAGATCATGAGCCAGACCGGTATGCACATATCCTATTTTTCCTCCATCATCATAAAGAGTTGAAAAACTGACAAGTCTTTCCGAATCTTTATAACCTTTATTCAATGAATAAAGATTACGATAATGATAAGTACAGAAAGAGAAACAAACGATCCCGGCTACAAGACCAAGAATCGCTATGATTGCGGAGACTCTGTTTTTAAAAATATTTCTGAAAGCAGAGATAAAATAATGTTTTATCATATTATGAATTTTAAACCATAAAGCGCAAAAACTGTGCCATAGGTTTAATCACCTTAAAATCAACATAATGAATTTACAAACCAATCATTATCAGGTTCATTTTCGCACAAAACAGGTGCAGAATCGCACATAAATAATATATATCAGTTACGGATGATGGTTATTTTTAAGATTTTCATAAATCATACGCTGCGCACGTACGGGATTTGAAAAACGACCGTCCTTCTTATAGATATTCGACATATTCTCATCAATCCAGCATGCTTTTACATTATCTGAAAGCTGAATCATAAGTCCGTTCATTATCTCTCTTTTAATTTCGGTATCATAAACAGGAAAAGCTGTCTCAACCCTTCTGTTAAGATTGCGTTTCATCCAGTCGGCAGAAGTTATATAAAGATCCTCTCTGCCGTCGGCATAGAAATACCACACACGGGAATGTTCAAGATAAGAATCCACTATTCGGGTAACTTTTATATTCTTACTATACGATTTATTAGGCACGAGGCAGCAGATTCCTCTTACTATAAGATCAATCTCCACACCTGCGATACTAGCATCATAAAGCATATCGATCATCTGCTGATCATGGATGCCGTTCATTTTTAGTATTATACGACCCTTTTTTCCGGCTCTTACGTTATCAATCTCACGGTTTACCATAGCTCTCACATTATCTACCATGTTAAACTGTGATACCAGAATATGTCTGAAAGATGCACTTCGGATTCCTGTTTCAAGAATTTCAAAAAGTGTGGCAACTTCAGATATGATATCGTTGTTCTGAGTTATTATCATAAGGTCGGAGTAAAGCCGTGCAGTCTTTTCATTAAAATTACCTGTACTTAGACATGCGTAACTTTTTGAAAAACCGTATTCTTCCTGTTTACGTAATACAAGGATCATCTTTGAATGTACCTTAAGTCCGGGCAGCGAATATATGATTTTTATCCCGGCCTTTCTCATCTTTTCGGCATTAGCAAAGTTGTTTTCCTCATCAAACCTTGCTTTAAGCTCTACGAAAACAGTAACATTCTTTCCGTTTCTCGCCGCACTGATAAGCGAATTTATAACATCGGAATTCTCCGCGACACGATATTGCGTAAGTTTGATCTCCTCCACTCCCGGATCAAAAGCAGCATCATTAAGAAAACGTATCACATATTCAAACGACTGATAAGGGAACTGAAGAAGCATATCTTTCTTCTTAACGACCTTAAATATAGAAACCGAATTATCGAAATCACGGATTCTTAAAGGATATATCACAGGTTCGGTAAGGGTAGCTCCTATCGGATTTGGAAGTTTTATAAGATCTTCAAGATTAAGATGTGAGCCTTCGGAAATACATCTGTCGTGAGAAAAACTAAAGGCTTCACAAAGAAAATCAAGATAACATTCCGGCATCATCGCGTCATAAACGATACGGTTGGCATCGCCGATCTTTCTTTTCCTTACTTTCTTCCTTATCTCCTCGACTATGTTCTGTCGGTTTTCAAGAGGAATCATAAAATCGGCGTCACGCGATACACGGAACGTAAAGCCGCCATCAATATCATAACCTTTGAATATATAGTCAAGATTCATTTTAATTATATCCTCCACAAACATCAGATAATAATAATTGTCAATCTGCGGAAGTTCCACAAAACGGGGAATCTTGGTATAGGGAACTTTCATTATAAAGTAATGACAATGAGGCTCCTGTCCTGCTACTCCTTTTTTCTCTCTGACACCGACTATCATATAAAGCCGGTTGTCGCGTATAAAAGAGTTAATCATTCCGGGAAGAATGATCATAGGCTCAAGATAAGGGAAAACCTCCTCTATGAAATATGTACGTATGAACTCCTTATGAGGTTCTTCAACATTTGTTCCCTCATAAAGAATGATGCGGTGGCGCACCATCTCTTTTCGTATCTCATTTTTAAAGAAATTGTCGAATTCATTAAGCTGTCGTCCGACTTCGCAATGTATATTATTAAGAGTTTCGATAGCATATTCCCGTTCCTGTGCTGTCGCTTTTATATCGGTAAGGATATTAAGATGTTCGGACACGCGTATGCGATAAAACTCTTCAAGATTTGAAGAGTAGATGGATAGAAATTTAATGCGTTCGAAAAGCGGCAAAGATTCATCTTTTGCCTCCATTAATACGCGATAGTTAAATGAAAGCCAGCTTATGTCCCTTTTAAAAAAGCTGCGCTCTTCATTATTGACTTGTGGTAACATTCCGGTATAGATTTAATAATATATAGAGCCGGCCGACTTTTAACATCTGCCGAAAGTGAATATACTAATTCTTATTAGATATGACAATTAAACGTAATATTTCATCCGTAAGTTTAACACATCGTGTTTTTTAGTCTAATTTTTAACATAATTCTTATTTATTTTCTTTATTAATTATATTTCTGCCATTCTCCGACACTTCAAAGACTCCCGGAGATAGTCATTTCGAACTCATTACGGTATCCTCGGGGGTACCGGCAGCAATACTACAGACATCTCCCCGGAAGACGGACTGTCGCCTTGCGGAAGACTTTCACATTCCTAACGGGGATCATAAAATTGGTTCAGAGCTTCTGATTTCGCTTTAATTTCTTATATTTGAAATATATCATATTACCGGAAACACATTTTTATATTTATGAAATTATCAGCACTACCCATAATTCTTATTTTGGGATCCACTCCTCTCTATGCAAAAAAAGATTTTACGTTAAAACAAGGTCAACCTCTTTCCATTATCTGTGATACGGCAAAAGAAGAGGAAGTTGTGAATACAGCTGTAGAGATATTAAAAAACGATCTTAATACAGTATTGGAAATAACCGATTTTTCTTCCTCTAAGAAGTCGGAAATAGTTATAGCAACAATCGGAAGAACAGATATTCCGGAAAAATTAAATATTAACGTTGCTTCCTTACCTGACAAAAAACAGGCCTACAGCATTTATATTGACAAAAAAGGCAGATTAGTGATTCTTGGATCTGATTCTCACGGAACAGCATACGGAATTATCGAGCTTACAAGACTTCTTGATGTTTCACCGTGGGAATGGTGGGCAGATGTTACTGCCGAAAAGAAAGATATATTCAGACTGAAATCAGATTTTACAGCAACTCACAGCCCGTCTGTTGAATATCGTGGTATTTTCATCAATGATGAAGACTGGGGAATCCTGCCCTGGAGCAACAGAAACTATGAGCCTTCGTCTGATAAAAGTGATTTCGGGCCACGCACTTATGAAAAGATATTTGAACTTATGCTGCGTCTGCGTGCCAACACTTGCTGGCCTGCGATGCACGAGGTAACAAAACCCTTTTTCCTTTCGGAGGGAAATAAGGAAGCTGCAGGAAAATACGGAATCTATATCGGTTCGTCTCACTGCGAACCTATGGTATGTAATGCTGCCGGAGAATGGAACGTAAGAGGCAACGGTCATTATGATTATGTGAATAACAGTGGTGAGGTTTACAGATTCTGGGAAGACCGTGTAAAAGATGTTTCCGGACAGAATAATATATATACTCTTGGTATGCGCGGAGTGCATGACGGAAAGATGCAGGGCGCAAAAACTCTCGAGGAACAAAAGAACGTGTTGATTCGTGTAATCGAAGATCAGCGCAATCTGATAAAAAAGCATGTAAGCGATGATGTAGAATCAGTGCCACAGACTTTTATTCCTTATAAGGAAGTGCTTGACATATATAACCAGGGGCTCGATGTGCCTGAAGATGTGACTCTTATGTGGTGTGACGATAATTACGGTTATATACGTCATTTTCCTACAGAAGCGGAAAAAGCGAGAAAAGGTGGTAACGGAGTATATTTCCACACCTCTTATTGGGGACGCCCCCATGATTATTTGTGGATAGGAACAACTAGCCCCGCATTGATTTATCAGCAGATGAATCTAGCTTATGATAAAGGAATACAGAAAATGTGGATTCTTAATGTGGGAGATATCAAACCGTGTGAATATCAGACTGAATTGTTTCTTGATCTGGCATGGGATATAGAGGGAACTCGGGAAAAAGGAGTTAAGAAGCATCTTGAAAATTTCCTTTCAAGAGAATTCGGAGAAAGTGCCGGAAAAGAACTTTTACCCGTAATGGAGGAACATTATCGTTTGTCATATATACGAAAACCGGAATTCCTGGGTAATACCCGTGTTGAGGAACAGGATCCGAAATATAAGATCGTTTCTGATTTAGAATGGAGTGAAGAATATATCAGATGCAGATTGAATGATTATAGTGATATATCAGATACTGTTGATAAAATAAACGAAAAGATCTCTCCATTGAGAAGAGGTGCTTATTATCAGCTGGTAAGATATCCGGTTCTTGCAGCTGCGGAGATGAACAATAAATTACTTTATGCCCAGCTTGCCCGACACGGCAAAGCAGACGCAGATAAAAGTAATATCGCTTATGAAAATATTATCCGCCTGACAGATATTTATAATAATGAAAAATGGGAAGGAATAATGGACTTCCGCCCTCGACGTCTGCCTGTTTTCAACAGGATAGATACAGATCTTTCTACCGGATCTTTGTCGAATGATGAAAATGTTATTATAAAGTTTAATGGTGCGGATGCCTCGGGGAACAATATTTCGGCTTGCGAATCTCTGGGGTATGAAGGGAAAGCAGCGTTGATAAAAAAAGGGAAAACGGCAGAATATAGTTTTGAAAACAAAGAATGTGATTCTGTAACGGTGGAATTGAGATTTCTTCCCTCTCATCCCGTAAACGGTGAAAGCCTTAGTGTTACTATCTCTTACAACAATGAAAAAGAAGAGATAATAAATTATGAAACCAAAGGAAGAAGTGAGGAATGGAAACTTAATGTTCTCAGGAATCAGGCAATAAGGCGTCTGACATTCCCGTCTCTGAGCGGAAACAATATTATCAGAATAAAGGCTCTTGATGAAGGTTGTGTTCTTGATCAGATTTTCGTTTATGAAAATAAATAATATTGCCGTTACTGTTTTCACTCAGGTTATAATTCATTTTGTTTTGGAAAAATATCTGAGTCGCACTTATCTTTGAGCAAAAGAAATAAAAAATGAAAAGAATAGGATTATTGTCGGATACTCACGGTTATATTGACCGAAAATATTTCGAATATTTTAAAGACTGTGATGAAATATGGCATGCCGGAGATATCGGTTCCATAGAACTGGCTGATGAATTTGAAAGTTTCAAACCGATAAGATTTGTTCCGGGAAATATTGACGGAACTGAGATAAGAAAAAGATTCCCTTTGATTCAGCGTTTCTCTGTTGAAGGAGTCGATGTTCTTATGACTCATATAGGCGGGTATCCCGGAAAGTATGCTCCTGAGATCGTTTCCGAGATAATGAGAAATCCTCCGAAACTGTTTATATCAGGTCATTCACATATTCTTAAAGTAAAATATGATAAAAGGTTTGACATACTCCATATAAATCCCGGTGCTGCCGGAAAACAGGGATTTCATAAAGTGAGAACACTGGTGAGATTTGTTATCGACAGCGGAAATATCAGGGATCTTGAGGTGATAGAACTTTCGGAACAATAATGAAGCAGATATAAAATAAAAAAGAGTCGCTATCCTGCACGGACTGCGACTCTCTGTGAAAATTGCCTTTTGTGAATAATATTGGAATTTAATTTCTAATTTTTATTTTTTGAAATGACGGTTGAAAAGACCTTCGAAACCTTTACCGTGACGAGCTTCGTCTTTTGCCATTTCATGAACAGTATCGTGAATTGCGTCAAGATTTAGTTCTTTAGCTCTTCTTGCGATACGCATTTTATCTTCGTTAGCGCCTGCTTCAGCGTTCATTCTTTTTTCAAGATTTGTTTTAGTATCCCATACTACATCGCCAAGAAGTTCAGCGAATTTTGCAGCGTGCTCAGCTTCTTCCCATGCATAACGTTTGAAAGCTTCAGCGATTTCAGGATATCCTTCACGGTCAGCCTGACGTGACATAGCAAGGTACATACCTACTTCAGTACATTCTCCCATGAAGTGAGCGTTAAGATCTGCGATCATTTCTTCATCACAACCTTTTGCAACGCCGATTTCGTGCTCAGTAACGAATTTGATGTTATCGCTTTCTACAAGTTCTTTGAATTTTGATGCAGGAACCTGACACTGTGGACATTTTTCCGGAGCTTCGTTACCTTCATGAACATAACCGCATACTGTGCAAATGAATTTTTTAGTCATAATGTTTAATTTTTTAGCTTTAATAATATTGTGAGTTTTTAGTTATTTATCTTGTGATGTCAAAATTGTCTTTAAACAAGCATTAATGTAAATCGTCGGCAGAGATCAGGATTTTGCCTGATCGTTTTCAGCGTGTGCTTCTGCACATTCTTTACACGATCCTTTGTAATATACGTGAACTTCGTCTATAGTAAGTTCTCCTATTCCGTCAACGAATATAGTATTGTTGACATCGATAGGGATGTCGTATATACAACCGCATCCTTTACATCTGAAGTGAGCATGAGGCGAAGTGTCGCCGTCAAATCTTGCATTTTTCTCATCTATACCTATCATCAGTATAGCACCTTTATCTGTAAGCAACTTTAGTGTATTATATACTGTTGTCTTTGATAATGTAGGTATGGAAGGGAATAATTCATTAAATATCATATCTGCAGTAGGATGTGTCTTGTTATCCATCAGATATTTCATCACTGCCATTCTCTGCAGAGAAGGTTTTACATCGTGATCCAGTAAATGTTGTTTTATTCTTTCCATTGCTTTTATTTCAGATTTGTAATGATTACAATTTTGATTTCATCACAAAGATATATCTAATTCATTAACTTCAAATATTTAGGGCAGAAAAATATGGTTAAAATATTTAAATTAAAATATCTATAAGCTAAACCAAAATCAATACTCCGGATATACTCCTGATTATAGGCAAGTTATATCTTTAGTAAAAAAATAAGACTTAGCACATAAAATATGTACAAAGTCTTATTTATATTGATATTAAGATGTAATTGAATATAAAAAACTTCCGACCAGAAAATAATTACTTTATATTTTTTTATATACAGAAATTTGTTTCACTTATCGGTTCTCTAAAGTGCTGCACAGGTGAATATAAAATCACTGATATTTCGGTTTGTACTACTTATTTACTCATATTTAAGGGTAAAAGTCTTTTATTAGAATTAAAACAGTGAATCTCTATAATAACCCCGTTAAGAAAATCATTCATATATCTATCTACTTTGTGATAAGTGCATTCATTATTCTCTTGCGATTTAAGTAAGAACGTAAAAGATTCATTGTAGTTAATACATTTTACATTTCCGAAAATATTTACGTTCTGAGAATAAATATTGCCGATTCCGGGAAAGAGAAATATAAGTATTAATAAAAAAACTTTTACATTAAACATAACTTTTTGCTGAATTAGAAATCCGAATTAGTCATTCTTTCTTTTTACCGAAAAACTGAATCCCAGATTTTCCAATCCGTTCTGAACATCTTCATTCTGCATGAACAGATCCCAAAGAAGCTGACTACGATAGTTTTCTATCATAACGGCAATAGGTCCCTGATCACTTGCTATATAACTGTGTACAACCTGTTGACCATCTATAAGGCCAAGATTGAAAGCATCATAGAAACCATATTTTCCGAATATTCTTCCTCCGAGATTATAATAATAGTTTTCAATAGCCTTAAGACTCTGTTCCGGTGTATATACTATAGAAGATATAGCCGCCGTTGGTGCAATAGTACCGTTTTCTTCACCTGATGCAGGAACATGAGAGGCATATCCGACTATAGGATCATCAGAAGATGTAAATCCCCATACATTTTCTCCGAGACCAAGATGCTTTTTCGGATTATTTGATGCATATTGATAATGTATCATGGCATGAGCCTGATTTCGGTTGAAATAATCGGCATACTGATCTTTAAGACCGTTAGGATTAAGTCCCAGGAATGAATAATGAGTAAAATGCAGCGGACCGCCATAAGCCATACCCAGTGGGAGTTTTATATCGAAATAAGTTGAGTCATTTTTAAAATGAGGAGAATTGACGTAACATTTATGATAAATGCGTGAAGGGATAGGATAAGTAGGTGAAGCTGCAGCAAGAACATAGGTGATAAGATTTTCATCATATCCGGCGATTATCTTATTCATTTTCCATCCAAAGTTCTTTGACCAGTGGCAATAAAGTGAGTCGCGTCCGCCTTTTGTGTACCATTGCCAGTCAACATCGCGCCACAGTCTGTCTATTTTTCTTGCAAGCTGAGTTGAAATTGAATCATTTTTCTTAATAAGCCATGTCTTGGCAGTAAGAAGACCCTGAACGAGAAATGCCGTTTCAACAAGGTCACCACCGTCATTATAAGGTGTAGGACTGTAAGGTTTCCCGTTTTCTACATTATACCACTGAGCCCATGCTCCGCGGAAGCGTTCTGCTTTGGACAGGAAATTCACTATACTATTGATATAGCTGATTGCGGTACTGTCCGGAAAGAAGCCTCTCTGTGCTCCTCCGATCAGTGACATTATACCGAAACCTGTTCCGCCTGTTGTAACTATATTTCCGGCAGGATTATTGGTCCTTACTCGTGCCATTTTGGTAGTCGGATCAGCATAATCGAAGAAATATCGTGTAGTATACATCTGAATCATATTCAGAAGTTCTTCAGTGGAATATACCCTTGTCTGAGCGCTTACCATGAACTTGCCTGCACCGGGATCTTCAGGATTCATACCCATAGGAAGAATCATATAACTCAGACCGTGAGGCTGACGCGGATTGTCGACAAAATCTATGTAATAGTCTTTCTCTGTAGTTCCCACAAGTTTGTAAGGTGTTCCGTTTTGAGATCTGTATATGTTATATATGAACTGAGGGACATTGCTCCAGTTCAGTTCAACATGAGCGGCATATCCCTTAGCTGAGATATTGGCCGGCACAAGATATTTCTGAACTTTTATAAGCTGCGTATCCTGAGAGAAAGATACGGAAGGCAGAAAGAAAATCAGAAATATCGCCATCAGATAAAATCTATACTTTTTCATAACTAAAAAGGTTTGGTGAACTAATGATGATTTTTTATATATGATTTTTTATATATGATTTTCACAGGAAACAAATAAAATTAAATAGATTAAACCTTGAACATTCACATTTTTCGAGATAATCATAACACATATAGCTTTTTGTTTCAATTAAATAACACGACTCAAAACTGTTTGGTTTTATTTTTATATACATTTGCGGAGTAGCAAATAAATCTTGAATTTTATTATTATTTTATATTTATATGTTTGAAAGAAATATGTATCCTGAATTGTCTCAAAGATGGGCTAAAATCAGAAATGAGATGAAAAAAGATAATACAGAAGCCTGTCTTCTGACATCTTCCGCAAATTTGTTTTATTCAGCGGGACGTGTATTTAAAGGTTATATCTATATAGGAAAAGAGGGTGATCCTTTATTTTTTATTCAGCGTCCGGTGGGTCTGAAGGGAGATAACATACATTATATAAAAAAACAGGAAGATATTCTTCCGCTTTTAAAAACTCTTGTAAATGAATTACCTGCAAATATTGCAGTAGAGGCGGATTATCTTAGTTATAATGACTATAAAAGGCTTGAAAAGGCATTTGACGGAATTGAATTTAAGAATGCAAATACCCTTTTAAGAATGGCAAGGGCGGTGAAAACAGATTATGAAATTCAGAAACTGAAAGAATCCGGACTTAAGCATGCGGCGTTATATTCCCATATTCCGGCAATATATGAAGAAGGTATGACTGATACGGATATCAGTATAGAACTGGAGCGTCTTTCAAGGCAAATGGGAAGCCTTGGTATTTTCAGAATTTTCGGAGCTTCAATGGAGGTATTTGCCGGCAGTGTTATTGCCGGAGATAATGCAGACAGTCCTTCTCCTTATGATTTCGCCATGGGCGGTTCGGGTATAAATCCTTCACTTCCTGTCGGAGCAGACGGAACTCTTCTTAAACCGGGAATGACTCTGATGGTGGATCTGGGAGGTAATTTCAATGGTTATATGACAGATATGACAAGAGTGTTTGTTGTTGAGGAACTTAAAAATGATCTTGCGAAAAAAGCTCATGAATGTTCTCGCATTATTCAGGAAGAAATAAAGAAAATAGCTGCTCCGGGAGTTGAAGCTAAAAAACTTTATGAAAAAGCTCTTGAAATTGCTGAAAGCTGTGATCTTAAAAGATATTTCATGGGCCATACTCAACAGGCAGGATTTATCGGACACGGAGTTGGCATAGAAATCAATGAAATGCCTGTTCTTGCTCCGCGTTCAAGAGATATTCTTGAAAAAGGGATGGTTTTTGCTCTTGAACCGAAATTCGTAATTCCGGGTGTAGGAGCAGTAGGAAATGAAAATACTTTTGTCGTAACCGATAATGGTATTGAGCAGATTACAAATCTTGATGAGGATATTTTATCTATAGGATTATAAATTTCAACGTCTGAGAAAAAAACTTCCGAGCGTACCGCCTGAAGATTCTCCTCTGAAATTATAAATTAAGCCTCTGAGAAAAAAACAGCAGCCAGATTTCTGTAACACGGAATATATTGAATATTATATTTGTCATTTATAATATTACGATAAATAAAAATAAAAAAACACCTGATTTCATTCTTTTCAGATATGAAATCAGGTGTTTTGGTTTTCTGATATTGTATCAGAAGAAAAGCTGTCTGATACAATATATTATTGAGATATATCTTACCAGATAACTACTCTTTCCAGTGGAGATCTGTACATTGCATCACCTTCTTTTATGTCAAAAGCATGATAGAAAGTTTCAATGTTAGGAAGAGTGGCATTAACTCTCCATCTTCCAAGAGAATGAGGATCGATCTGAGTTAAACGAAGAATCTCCTCATCTCTGATATTCCCTGCCCATATATTAGCATAAGAAAGGAAAAAGCGTTTAGTATCGTCAAGATCATCATAACATACAGAAATGTTATTCTTGTTAAGATGAGATTTCAATGCATCATAAGCGATAAGTACACCACCCTGGTCTGCGATATTTTCGCCCAGAGTAAACTGTCCGTTTGCATGAGTATCTCCAAGAACTTTAATCGCATCAAACTGTGAAACAAGAACATCTGCTTTCTTTTTGAATTGTTCCGCATCTTCTGCTGTCCACCAGTCAGAAATATTTCCTTCTTTATCAAACTGACGTCCCTGATCATCAAAACCGTGAGTCATTTCATGCCCGATAACAACACCGATAGCACCATAGTTTATGGCATCATCACCGTCGATATAGAAGAAAGGTGGCTGAAGAATCGCAGCAGGGAAACAGATTTCATTTGTAAGCGGACTGTAATAAGCATTTACAGTCTGTGGATTCATGTGCCATTTTTCTTTATCTACAGGAGTTTCTATCTTAGATAGTTCATAAGCAGTTTCAAATTCACTTGAAGAGATGATCATCTGAACATATGACATATTTTTATCGATCTTAAGGTCAGAGTAATCTCTCCATTTATCAGGATAACCGATCTTAACAGTGAAAGTAGAAAGTTTTTCAAGAGCTTTTACTTTTGTTTCTTCGCTCATCCAGTCAAGATTATTAATACGGTTTCCTAATGATTCCTGAAGGTCAGAAACAAGAACTAACATTCTTTCTTTTGCTTTAGGAGGGAAATATTTAGCTACATATAACTCTCCTATCGCCTCACCTAAAGTACCGTTTGCAACAGCAAGCGATCTTTTCCATCTTGCTTCCTGCGCTTCGATACCTGACATAAGTTTTTCATAGAATTCGAAAGAAGCATCGTAGAAATCATCTCCTATATATTTAGAAAATCCATTAAGGACCATGAATGTCATATAGTCATTTATATTCTGTACTGATTTTCCGGAAAGGACCTTTCCAAGATTATCCATAAAAGGAATCTGAGAAACATTGATTTCTTTCGGCGTTTTTGCTCCGTTCTCTGCAAATATAGTTGTCCAGTCAAAGAAATTATATTTATTCGCAAATTCTTCAAAAGACATTTTATTATAATTTGCAACAGGATCTCTTAATTCAACGTTAGAGAATGCGCCTTTTGCGATTTCAGTCTCAAATTTTAGTATATCTGAAGCTATAGTCTTAGACTGAGCTTCCGGATAACCGGCAAGAGTAAATAGCTGTTCTATATATTTTAGATAACCTTCTCTGATTTTAAGAGTATTCTCATCATTATTCAGGTAATAATCCTTGTTTCCAAGAGTCATCCCTCCCTGATAAGTCTGAAGAATATTCATATTACTGTTCATAGGATCAGCCTCAACATAAAAATAGACGAAAGGCATAACACCTTTTCCTGCAAGTTTAGCAATAGAAGACGTTACATCATTCATATTTTTATTAGCAGCGATCATTTCAAGAAGAGGTTTAATGTCTGCAAGACCTCTTTCATTGATAGCATCAGCATTAAGACCTGCATTATAGATATCAGCAATCTTTTGCGCAAGAGATCCTTCCTCGTTATTAGCTGCAGCTATCTCTTCAATTAAAGTTTTAAGATGTTCTTTATTTGTTTCTCTTAAAAGATCAAATGAGCCGTAACGTGCAAATTCCGGTTTCAGAGGATTCTTCTGTTGCCATCCTCCGGTAGCATATTGATAGAAATCACTCCCGGGAGTATAATTTGAATCAAAATTAGTCACATCCAGTTTCTGGGATTCCGCTTCTGTTTTGGAAACAGAAGAACATGATGAAATAGTAATCATTCCAATCATAAGTGGTACTGTTAAAAATTTTCTTTTCATATAAATGAGATTTATATATAATAAGTTTATATCTGATCTCTGTTTTGCATTATGGATTGCTAATTTTAAGGAAGATAACTGAAAAATATTTTATTCCTGTCTGAATAAAATCAGTTTAATTTTCCGTTAATCTCTTCAAGAGACATGCTCAGCTCCATCCATTTATCGGATAATGCAGAAAGTTCATTATTTAATTTCTTATGTTCCTCATATAAGGAAACATCAGCTGCGCCTTCCGGTGTTGAAAGTTTTATTTCAAGGTTAGCGATCTGCTCCTCTTTTTCAGCTATTTTCTTTTCTGAATCCTCAATCTGTCTTTCTACTTTACGTACCTCTTTCTGTATTTCGCGTCTGGCTTCATAAGAAAGTTTGGATTCTGAGATTTCCTGCTTTTCCGGTTTCTTAACCGATGCTTTCATTTCAATCTCTTTTAGAGAGTCCATTTTCTTTTTCTCAAGAAATTCATACACGCCTCCCAGATGTTCGGTTACTTTCTGATTTGAAAATTCATAAACCTTTGTTACAAGACCGTCAAGAAACTCACGATCATGAGATACGACAATTACCGTACCGTCGAAATCCTTAATAGCCTGTTTAAGAATATCTTTAGTCTTCATATCAAGATGATTGGTCGGCTCATCCAGAATAAGAAGATTTACTGGTTCAAGAAGAAGTTTTATCATTGCCAGACGAGAACGTTCACCTCCGGATAATACTTTAACTTTCTTATCTGAAGCCTCTCCTCCGAACATAAAAGCTCCAAGAATATCTCTGATTTTTGTACGGATATCTCCTACAGCAACATTGTCTATCGTATCGAAAACAGTAATTTCTCCGTCAAGCAGCTGAGCCTGATTCTGGGCAAAATATCCTATCTTAACATTATGTCCGAGTTTAAGATTTCCGTCATAAGGTATTTCATCCATTATACATTTTACCAATGTTGATTTACCTTCTCCGTTCTTTCCGACAAATGCAACTTTCTCTCCTCTTTTTATAGTAAGATCAACATTTTTGAATACGGTATGATCTCCATATTTTTTAGCTACATTTTCTGTTATCACAGGATAGTCTCCTGAACGAGGCGCAGGAGGAAATTTAAGATTTAAACGGGAAGTATCAACTTCATCAACTTCTACCCTTTCTATCTTTTCAAGTTGCTTGATACGACTCTGAACCTGTACTGACTTTGTAGCTTTATAACGGAATCTTTCAATAAAATCTTCTGTTTCCGCTATCTGTTTCTGTTGATTTTCAAAAGCACGTTTCTGCTGCTCAAGACGTTCTTCACGAAGAGTAACATATTTAGAATAATTGACTTTGTAATCGTAGATTTTACCAAGACTTATCTCTATAGTTCTTATCGTAACATTATCAATAAATGCCCTGTCATGCGAAACAAGAATCACGGCATTGGCTCTTGTGGAAAGGAAATTTTCAAGCCATTGTATTGACTCAATATCAAGGTGATTGGTTGGCTCATCAAGAAGAAGAACGTCAGGACGCTGCAGAAGAAGTTTTGCAAGTTCTATACGCATTCTCCAACCTCCGCTGAATTCTTTTGTAGGACGATCGAAATCTTCACGTTTAAAGCCCAGTCCCATAAGAGTTTTCTCTATCTCTCCCTGGAAATTATTAGCACCTATCATACTCAACTCTTCATTGGCATTGGTAAGAGTATCAATAAGGTCATGATATTCCTGTGATTCATAATCAGTGCGTTCAGCCAACGCGGTAGTAAGACGATTTACTTTCTCCTCTACTTTAAAAATATGATTAAATGCGGTTTCTGCTTCTTCTCTTACGGTTTTCGTATCATCATGAGTCATCTGCTGAGGCAGATATCCTATTGTTATATCCCGGGGAGAATTCACTCTGCCTTCCGTAGGTATCTGAAGACCTGCGATGATTTTAAGCATCGTAGATTTACCTGCACCGTTCTTTCCGACAAGAGCAATTCTGTCTTTTCTGTTTATTATGTATGTTACATTGTCAAAAAGAGGATTTCCCCCGAATTCAACTGTCAAACCTTCAATTGAGATCATATCATTCATTAATTATGCGCAACGCGCAAAGGTAATTAACTTCTTAAATTAAAATAAAAAATATATTGATTTATTATTTATATAAAACACGAAATCCTCTTATGCCGTGACATAAAAGGATTCGTATATATTATCTTAAATCTTATTTCGCAAGTTCTTTGATTACGTCCATCACACCCGCAGCAGTTTCTTCAGCTTCTTTCATTGATGAAGCCTCAGCATATACACGAATGATCGGTTCCGTATTCGACTTTCTAAGATGTACCCATCTGTCAGAGAAATCAATTTTCACTCCGTCGATATCAGTGATATCATATTGAGCATATTTGTCTTTTACTGCCAAAAGAAGTGCATCTACATCGATATCCGGAGTAAGCTCAACCTTTTGTTTTGCTATGCTGTACTGAGGATATGAAGCTTTCATTTCACTTACTTTCTGTCCGTTTTTAGCAAGATGTGTAAGGAATAATGCAATACCTACAAGTGCGTCTCTGCCGTAATGAGATTCAGGATAGATCACTCCTCCGTTTCCTTCTCCTCCGATAACCGCATTAGTAGCTTTCATTTTCTCCACTACATTAACCTCTCCAACCGCAGCTGCATTATATTCACCGCCCAGGGCTCTTGTAACATCTCTTAATGCTCTTGAAGAACTTAGATTTGAAACTGTATTACCCGGAGTGTGTCTCAATACGTAATCCGCTACAGCGACAAGAGTATATTCTTCTCCGAACATAGACCCGTCTTCGCTGATGATCGCAAGACGATCAACATCCGGATCAACAACAAAACCTACATCTACTCCGTTTTCCTTTACAAGGTCAGAAATTGCAGTAAGATGTTCCGGAAGTGGTTCCGGATTATGTGGGAATTGTCCGTTAGGTTCGCAAAATAATTTTTCTATTTTTTCAACACCTAGTGCCTCAAGCAATTCAGGAATAGCAATACCTCCTACTGAATTAACACAGTCAACAGCTACTTTAAATCCGGCTTTCTTTATTGCATCTACATCTACAAGATTAAGAGCAAGTACGCTTTCGATATGTTTACGTGTATAACTGTCGTCTTCTGTCAGTTTTCCTAAAGTATCTACATCAGCAAAATCAAACTCTTCTGCCTCAGCGATTCTAAGAACTTCCTCTCCCTGTTTGGCATTAAGGAATTCTCCTTTATGATTTAATAATTTCAATGCATTCCATTGGCGCGGATTATGACTTGCAGTAAGGATAATTCCTCCGGCTGCATTTTCCATTGTAACAGCAAGCTCTGTTGTCGGAGTAGTGGCTAATCCGATATTTACAACATCAAATCCCATTCCCATTAAAGTCCCGATGACATTATAAAGGACCATTTCTCCAGAGATTCTGGCATCACGGCCAACTACTATTTTATTCGGTTTGCCGGGATTGATCTGTTTGATCAAAGTTGCATAAGCAGCCGTAAACTTTACGATATCAAGTGGATTAAGCCCTTCGCCGGCTTTTCCTCCTATTGTTCCGCGTATTCCGGAAATTGATTTTATTAAAGACATAATGTGCTAAAATAATAATTTAAACTTATTCTATCTGTGAAGGGAAACCTGCAACCTTATATATCACAGTATGATAATAATAAGGAATTACATTCGTCTGGTCTGCTGTCATACCTGCTTTTGAAGGAATAATAAGTCTCACTTTACCTCTGTTCCCGATAAAAGGAATAGGAAAATCAAGACCTACACCATAAGTACTTGTATAACCGTAGCTCCATGGATTGATTTCCCAATAATAATCGTTATAATTAATATTACCAGTTGATTCAGATGACAGGTCATTATAAGTCAAAAGATTATAACAGCTGTCATAACGTATAATTATATTATTATTATTTACAATCTGACCTTCAGGTTTTCCAAACATATCATCTGTGTCACCATAATCAAGAATCTGCATATACATGTTTTCTTTATCCTTGATTCTGTACCACTGATTTAATTCAAAATGTTTGTTTTCAGAATTTTTGAACGATCTCTGCTTATAATATTCAGCTTCATCATCTTCGCTGATATCAATAGCATTTATTTTCTGTTCATTTATAAAATATTTAATTGCAGACTTTTCATCTGCAAGTTTTTCTGCATAAGTCTTAGAATCATCACACGATATAGTCATCGCCGCGCATACAAACACCACTAACGTCATCAATAACACTTTCGTCTTCTTCATTATAGCTTCTTTGTTTGATTAATTTATATATTTACAAAATTACCTCTTTTTTATGTTATACACCTTTTTAATACTATTAAAAAATATTACTTTATTCCTTTTTAAGATATTGTGTATAAAGAGGTAAAACAGATTCTAAAAGTTCAATAGCCTCTTCCATCGTTCCGAAAAACTCTCCGCCGGCTGCATTTTTATGTCCGCCTCCGTTAAAATGGTTTTCAGAAACGATATTTGCAGGAAAATCGCCTTTAGATCTTAAAGATACTTTTATATAATCGCAATCTTCTCTGAAAAACACTGAAAAGACAACTCCTTTTACTGACAAAGGAATATTTACAAATCCTTCGGTATCGCCCTTTTTATATTTATAATTTTTCAGTTCTTCTTTTGACAAATCTATCATTGCTGCCTGATAAGCCGGATAGACTCTCATTTTTTCACTTATGGTATATCCCATAAGTCTCTCTCTGGTTTCAGAAAAAGTATTATTGACAAGGTCATAAATATGATCTTTATCAATATCAAAAGCCAGAAGTTTGCTTATAATAATATATAATTCAGGAGAATTGGAATTATAGGTAAAAGCACCTGTATCAGTCATCATACCTGTATAAAGACATGTTGCTATCTCCTTATTCATATATTCAAGTTTTCCCGACTCCATAAGAAAATGGTAAACAAGTTCACATGTTGAAGTCATTTTAGGATATGAAATCACTATATCACAAAAATCACCAGGATACAGATGATGATCAATAAGAACTTTCATCCCGGTAGCTGCAAGAATCTCATTTTCTATACGTCCCATTCTTTTTGGAGCATTAAAATCCATACAGAATATCAGATCGGCAGCGGCTATAGTTTCATATGCTTCTTTTCGATTTTCTTCATATGTAAGTACAAACTCAGAACCCGGTAACCAGGCAAGATTGTCTGCACACATGTCATTTAAAACTATTGTTACATTTTTATGAAGTCTTTTTAATAAGTGATACATTGCAAGACTACTTCCCATCGCATCACCATCAGGCGAAATGTGAGCTGTGATCACAATATTGTTACTCCCGTCAATAGCTCTGACTGCCTGTATCAGCTTATCTTTATCTATTATTTCAGATATCATTATCAAAATTCTTATATAAAAAACCGTTTTCCGGGAAATGGCTAACGGCTGTTAAAATGAATTATTTATCCGTTCTTATTCCGATAAAAGAAAGAATAAATTCATTTTATATAAATTTAAAGTAACGAATTTACTCAAATTTATTCATGTAACCATGTTTTGATTTGATTTTTGTGTATTTCCATGATTTGTTAAGACTTTATATCACGAAATTAGATGCAGTTAACATTCTTTTATAATGAAAAGACATCTACCTTATTCGCATAATAAAGTAAAGAAAAAAGGTATCTTCCACTGTTTTATAAGCGTGAAGATACCTTTTTTTAATTATAATGAAAAATCAGATTATTTTTTGTAATTCTCAATACCTGTATTCAGGAATTTCAGATATTCATTTACATTTTCGTTATATGAATAAGAGGGTGAAAGCGGATTGCCATTTTCATCCAGTATAACATAATACGGCTGTGCATTTGCACCAAACTTATACCTCTGAAGATAACTCCACTTATCACCAACAGTTCTCAAAGTTCTCGTTTTGCCATATTCCTCTATTTTAATTTCAGAGTCAAGAGGCGTCTTATCGTCAACATATAATGTAATAAGAACATAATCATTATCAATGATCGATTTTACGTCTTTATCAGCCCATACCGTTGCTTCCATTTTTCTGCAGTTCACGCAGCCGTAACCGGAAAAATCGACAAGAACAGGTTTATTATTCTTTCTTGCATAAGCCATACCTTCATCAAAATCAGAAAATTCGGCATGTGTTTCTCCTGAATAAAGATTGAAATCCTGAGTTGCAAGTGGCGGAGCAAAAGCACTGATAGCTTTTAGAGGCGCACCCCATAGTCCGGGAATCATATATATAGCAAATGAAAGCGAGATAATGGACAAAAACAATTTTGTTACCGAAACGTATTGCGTATCCGAGTCATGAGAAAAACGAATGATTCCGAGAAGATATATACCAAGTAAAAAGAATATGATTATCCATAATGCAATAAATACTTCTCTGTCAAGAATTCTCCATCCGTAGGCAAGATCGGCAACTGAAAGGAACTTAAGAGCCAGTGCGAGTTCAAGGAAACCAAGAACAACTTTTACCGAATTCAGCCATCCACCGGATTTAGGCATTGACTGAAGCATAGAAGGGAAGATGGCAAAAAGAGTAAAAGGTATTGATAATGCAAGAGCAAAACCAAACATCCCTATTGCCGGGCCTGCTGTTGCACCCATAGATGCAGCCTGGACAAGAAGTGTTCCGATAATAGGGCCCGTACAGGAGAAAGAAACAAGCGAAAGAGTAAATGCCATGAAAAATATACTCAGTAATCCGGTTGTTGAATCAGCCTTACTGTCAAGCTTCGTAGTCCATGAAGATGGAAGAGTGATTTCGAACGCTCCAAGAAAAGAGATTGCAAAAACAACAAGAAGTAAAAAGAATATTATATTGAAAATAGCATTTGTAGCAAGATTATTAAGAGCACTCGCTCCGAATGCCCCTGTTATGATCAAACCAAGAGCCACATATATAATTACAATTGAAACACCATATGTCATGGCATCACGAATTGATTTTTTTCTGTCTTTCGTACGTTTCAGAAAGAAACTTACCGTCATCGGGATCATTGGCCATACGCAAGGTGTAAGAAGGGCAAGAAGTCCACCTATAAAACCTGTAATAAGAATGATAATAAGTGAAGTATCTTCCCCGATGGGAGCTTCGCTCATTGTCTGAAGCTGATCAACCACAGGTGACCATAGGTCTACATCAGTTACGGAAGACACTTTATTTTTCCCGGTTTGATTATTTCCCACTACTGCAATATCTTCGATTACAGGAATAGTCATCGCAGGCTCTTCATTTGCACCGGCCTTTTCTGCTTCCTGTTTTGTAGATATTTTAGCAAGAGTGACAGCTTTACCCGTTCCGGTAAAACTGAAATCTTCAGGTGTCGGAGGCATACAATTTTCATCATTACATCCCATATATCTGACCTCGCCTTTTATAGAGAAATCATTTTCTGTCAATTGTATTGTCTGAGTAAACGAAACATCATCATCATACCAGTTAAGTTCCATATCAAATAAAGCGTCATATTTAAATATGGGACTTCTGGAAGCTTTAGGCTTTCCGATAAGTTTTGCACCTTTTATAGATGTGAAGTTAAACTCAGTGGCAATAGGACCTCCTTCAGGAAGCTGAAGGCCGTAAAGATGCCAGCCGTTTTCTATTTTTGCCGTAAAAACAAGTTCTTTTTCTGACTCGGAAATGTCTTTTGTTGAAAAGCTCCATTTGATAGGATCAAAAATCTGAGCATTTGCAAAGATAAAAGAGCACAAAAAGTATAATAAGAAAGCCGATCTTCTCATAAAAAATTAATATAGTCTTGTTGGATTTAACTGATAAAAAATTCTAACACCTCTATTAGGAATCTCAATATATGCACTGAATATTCCAATTCTAAAATTGCATACAAATATAAATAATATTCAGTAAATAATTTTATATATTATATAGCATATTGTAATATTTATTATAAAAGGGCTTGTAAAATCTTTGTTTAGGTTAACTTTTTACTTACATATTTCCAAAATTTAATTTTTCTATAAAGTCTTTTGCAATGACAGATATATCAGCATTAAACATTGAAAAGATAAATAAACAGAAAGAAAAACAATAGACATTATATCATTGTTAGAATTTTAATATAAAATATACGTTAATGCAAATCAAGACCGGAAAAGGAACAACGATTTCCCTAATTGCTGTTATAGATATTTATATTATTCTTATTGCGACATTTCTTCCCGGTTATGCCATTGCTCCTATTCTGGGTAAACTGAATTCTGTATTTCCGGGTGCATCAGACATGGAAATACAGCTTCTTTCCACAATGCCTTCGATTGCGATAATTCCCTTTATTCTAATCGGAGGAAAAATGGCTACAAGAATAAGTACAACATTACTGCTTAATATCGGATTCAGCATTTTCGCAGCATCAGGAGCAATAATGCTTTTTACTAAAAGTCTGTTATGGCTCATTATACTAAGTACAATAATGGGAATAGGGGCAGGAATAATCATTCCGCTTTCTGCAACACTTTTTGCCAGAATATTTACTGGCGAAGCCAGAGTAAGGCAATTCGGTTATTCTTCTGCCACATCAAATATAGCTATGGTCGGAATAATAATATTCGTAGGATATATTGCTAAGATCAACTGGCACCTTCCTTTTTCTATATATATGTTAGGAATAATACCTATTGCGTTATCTCCTTTTCTACGCAAATATATCAAACGCCCGAAACAGGAAATTCTACAACTGACAAAAGATGGTAAACAAATAAAAGTAAATATATATAAGGAAATTAACATCCCCAAAATCATTCAATACATGTGTTATCACGGTCTTGCTAACTTTATGGGGATGTGTATAAGCGTCAATCTTCCTTTTCTTATGGAACAATATCATCACGGCAGCGGCATAACAAGCGATTTAATGAGTCTTATTTACATTGCAGGAATGCTGCCGGGATTTTTTCTTAATCCTCTTGTTAAGTTTTTCGGTGTTTACATATATGAAGTCTGTATGTACATGATAGCTTTAGGTTTTGGTATTATTCTTATAAGTTCTTCTCTCTGGGTTATCGCATCAGGTATTATGATAATGGGGATATTTTATGGTGTGGTTATGCCCTTTATTTATGAAAAAACGGCTTCAGTGGCTTCTGACAGAGCGCTGACTATGGCTTATGCATGGTCTATAGTTATAGATTATGCAGGTATTCTTTTATACCCCTTCATAATAACCGGAATACAGGAAAAGCTTAAAATTGAAAATCAGACTTTTGCATTCTGGGTAAATATGTCTCTTGCTTTTAGCGCAGCAGTGACTATTACGATATATAGAATTGCGAGATACAGGCGATCAGGAAAAGGACATTAAAAACAATATCAAATATAAATTCAAAACAAGCCATAACGCTATATTTCAAGCGATTATGAATCTTTGTCAGTTTTTTATTTTCTTTAAGTTATTAACGAAAATTCTGTTTAAAGACTTGAACTTTATTTCAAATTAACTGTTATTAAAAATAATAAATAAAAAAGCAGGTACTTATGAGACGCACTTCAAAAACTATGTTTATTTCAAGGATTATCATCATCCTTGGCTTTATGGCTTATGGCGTAATATCTTGTAATCAGAAAGAGCAAAAGCTTACAGTCAAAAACATTGCACCGGGAGAAAAAGAAGTCACCTTTAAGGCTGACAGAGAGTTCCTACTTCTTCCTATTCAGAGTGACGCTCCTCTGAAAAAAATAAAATTTTATTCAGATAATAACGCAATCAGTGAAACAGAATTACGTCTTGCTATCAATAAACTGGATTATATGTATCCTGTAGACCTGAACCGTCTGAAAAGAGATTCTGATGTACGACTCATTGTAAGCGATTCGCTGCAGACCTCTATGTGGGTAGACAGTATTGCTTTAAGCAACAAGCTGAACCTTGATTATGCGGATAAATACCGTCCTGTATATCATTTCAGCGCCCCTTTCGGTTGGTTCAGCAAAAATATGGGCAGCTTCGTCATTGACGGAGTTTATCATATGTTTTATCAGTATTACACTCATGGAAAAGTATGGGGAGAGCCTTCAATAGCCCATGCTTCGGGCTCAAATCTCTTTGAATGGAGCTACAAAAAAGCTGATTTTGATATAAAAGATATTTCTCAGGTAAACTCAGGTTGTGTTGTAATCGACAGTAATGATAAGTCAGGCTATGGAAATAACTCGATACTGTATTTCTACACTATGGATAATGTTAAAAATTCAGTATTTCTTAACTACAGCAATAACCTTGGAGAAAAATTCAAAAAGACTGATGTGAAGATTTCTGTAGAAGGAATGGAAAATACTGCTCTATGCGATCCTAAAATAATAAGATATGATAAAGGAGGGAAATGGGTTATGCTCTTAAGTTCAGGAAGTTCAGTTGTATTACTATCCTCTTCAGATCTTAAGGAGTGGAAAAAAGAATCAGTTCTTGATTTTGGATCCAAACTTCCGGGTATTGTTATCCAGAATCCCGAACTTGTTGAACTTGCCACAGATAAGGGTGAAAAAAAATGGGTTTTGTTCTACAATATTAAAAACAGTGCCGATAAAGCCGGAAACACTAAGTATGTTGTAGGCAATTTCGATGGAGTTACTTTTACCGCAGATGTAAGTCAGGCTCTTCCTGTAGACTACGGAATGGATTTTGCGACTCCTGCTATAATTACAAATACTCAGTCGTCTGAAAATTATCTTATTTCATGGATGGATAATGCCTTATATGCCAATCTTACACCAAATGTCATTTACACAAATTATAAGACATTTCCCCGCAAACTGTCTCTTATCAAAAAGGCAAATGAATTTTATCTGAATACTGCACCGTCAACACAATTTAATGAGATTGCTAAATTCACAAAATCTCTTGACAATGTAACTGTAGATAAAGATTTCTCAACTAAAGAAATCCTTGAAGATATGCAGGGTTGTTGTAAAATCAGTTTTACTGTTACATCTGATCTTCCGTCTGCTACAATTGTTTTAAGCAACAATTTACGTGAATTCGTAAGTCTTAACCTCAATTTTGCAAATAAGATATTCAGTATTGACAGATCCAATAGCGGTCTGGTGAAATTCAGCTCAGATTTCCCGGGAAGTAGTGTTGCTCCTCTATATATTACTCCTTCCACACAGAAAAAAGAACCTACACCGGATATGTCAAAATATAAAGTTGATATATATCTCGACAGAACTTCAGTTGAAGTTTTCATAAATAATGGAGAAATAGCTATGACAAATCTTATTTTCCCAACTTCACCTTATGAGAATGTTTCATTCTCAAGAATTGGAGGTAATACGACGATATCAGATTTTGTAATTCAGGGATTCGAGTATAATGCTACTGTTATCTCTTTAGGATGGATGGACTGGGTAGAAGGTACTGCAGGAGACTAAATCCTTGCAATAAATAAGACACTTTATAAAAAAATAATCATCAGAAAGAATATGCATATTCATCTGATGATTATTTTTTATATGCCATATATTAATGCAATATATAGCTTGATCTCTTTATACCAATAAACAGTTTAAATTACTGCTTAATAATATTATTTCTTCAGAAAACAGGTTTTCAGAACGATTGAAGAACCGTCAATCTTACAGTCAACATGTTCAGGATCATCAGTAAGACGGATACTCTTTACCTTTGTTCCTCTTTTGATCACCATCGAAGAACCTTTTACTTTAAGATCTTTGATGACAGTTACTGAATCTCCGTCTGCAAGAATAGCTCCGTTGCTGTCTTTTGCAACATCTGCGCTTTCCTGTTCTTCATCCGGATTCCATTCATAACCACAATCAGGACATACATTGATAACTCCGTCAAAATATGTATTGTCCATATCGCATTTAGGACAATTAGAAATTTCGCTCATAATTAGGATATTTAATATTTCAAAGCTCTATCTCTATAGAAGCTTTATTGTTTAGTTTCTGTTTTGATTTTTAATGGCCTGTTAAAATATAACTGTTCTGACGCTTATATGGTTCCTTTTATATATAATACGCATACTACAGATTAGACAAAGTCAATTTTTAATCTTCTGAAAAATGCTTAAGCACCTGACGATAAGAATTAAATATCTTAGCTTTAGACACAAAACCTATATAAAATCCATTCTCTACAACAGGGAGATTCCATGCATTGGTATCATCAAATGTATTCATAACATCTTCCATCGACTGACCGATCTCAATCTTTGCCGGTGGAGAAATCATAAAATCACGCACTTTCATTCTGCTGTACAGTCTTGGTTGGAACATGATATTTCGTATATCATTCAGAAGCACAAGGCCAATGAATTTATTTTTGGAATCGACAACCGGAAAGACATTTCTCTGCGACTTTGCAATAACTTTTACCATATCACCGAGCATCATATCAGGATCTACAATCTGGAGATCTCTTTCAATCACACTATCCATTTTCAAAAGTGTAAGAACAGCTTTATCCTTATGATGAGTGATAAGTTCACCGCTTTTAGCAAGACGACGCGTATAAATACTGTATGGCTCAAATATTCTTATGGTTCCATAAGATAATGTTGAAACTATCATAAGAGGAAGAAAGAGATCGAAACCTCCCGTAAGTTCCGCACTAAGGAATATCCCCATTAACGGAGCATGCATAACACCGGCCATAACACCGGCCATACCCATAACGGCAAAATTCTTTTCTGGAAGGAACTGCCCGGCACCAAAATGATTAATAGCGAATGCAAAAAGGAATCCTGCCATATTACCGATGAAAAGACTTGGCGCGAATGTTCCCCCTACACCACCTCCTCCGTTTGTAGCTGCTGTTGCAAACACCTTAAATAAAATGATAAGTGATATAAAAAGACAGAAAATCCAGAAGTTGTCTTTGTATTCATAAAAGAAACTTCCTACAGTCATATTGGCAGAATTGCCATTATAGATATCAAGAATAGCATCATAACCTTCACCATAAAGCGGAGGCAGTATAAAAATCAAAATACTTAATACTATAGATGCGATAATAAATTTCGACCAGTGACTATTGACCTTTTTCAGTCTGTCTTCTGCCCAAAACATCATTCTTGTGAAATACAATGATATGAAACCACAGAAAATACCAAGAAGAATAACATAAGGGATTCTTTCCGCCATAAACGGATCTGTCTGCTGAAACGTAAACTGAGCAAGGGGTCCGGAAAATATATATGCCACAGATGCTGCTGTTACAGCAGATATAAGAAGAGGCATAATAGAGAAAGCTGTAAGGTCAAGCATCAGCACTTCAATAGTAAACAGAAGCCCGGCAATAGGGGCTTTGAAGATGCCCGCAATACCCGCCGTCGCTCCGCATCCTAAAAGGAGCATCATTGTGCGCTGATCCATATTGAATAACCTGCCCAGATTAGAACCGATTGCAGCTCCAGTAAATACGATAGGTGCCTCTGCTCCTACAGATCCACCGAATCCGATTGTCACCGAACTGGCCAGAACAGAACTGTACATGTTATGTGGCTTCAATATACTTTTTCTTTGTGAAATGGCATATAGTATCCTTGTAACACCATGACTGATATTATCTTTTACTACATACTTCACATATAGACCAGTAATAAATATACCTATTACAGGATATAACAGGTAAAGATAATTGGCCTTATCCATGCTGAAATGCGAGGTAAGGAAATTCTGAATGAAATGTATTATATACTTCAGAACCAAAGCTGCTCCCGCACCTAGTAATCCTGTCAGAAAACTCAGAATCAATACAAAATTCTTCTCGCTGATGTGTCTCTCCCGCCAAAGGATAAATCTCAGCAAAATATCATGTTTAACAAAAAATTTTTTAAGCATAACTCAGTTCTTAGCTTTATTCTTCTTATATTCCTCTACCTGTAATAACAGTTCTTATAGTATAAATCAATATTTTGCAATCAAGCACAAGAGACATATTCTCCAGATAGAGAATGTCATATTTGGCTCTTTTTATCATCTGTTCTACATTTGAAGCATATCCGTATTTTACCATACCCCACGATGTGATGCCCGGTCTTACCTGATGCACCAGGCAGTAATACGGCGCATGCTTCACAATCTTATTTATAAAATATCCTCTTTCCGGACGCGGCCCGACAAGAGACATATCACCTTTGAAAACATTCCAGAACTGAGGGATTTCATCAAGACGGTATTTTCTTAAAGTAAGTCCCAAAAGCGTAACTCGCGGGTCATTAAGGTCGGTCAGCTGCGGCCCGTTAGTCTCGGCATCCGTTTTCATTGTTCTGAACTTATAAATCTTAAACGGCTTCCCGAATCTTCCGATTCTTTCCTGTGTATAAAGGATGGGGCCCTTCGAATCAAGACGTACAAGTATCGCTATGAGCATAAACAATGGAGAAAGAAATATCATGACAAGTGCCGATATTATGATATCACCAAGTCGCTTGGTGTTTTCTTCCGCATAAGTCAGCTTAGCGCGGGAAATATCTATCATAGGCGGCTCATATAGAGAGTTCATTTTTATATTTCCGAAAAGGATATCATCCATTTCAGCCTGCATTCTTATTCCCAGTTTATACGGAAATAGTTTATGTATTATATTGAATACATATCTTGAGTCCCTTTTTTCAGGAACGAAAATTATGCTTTCAATATTCTCATTCTTTATTATATCATCCAGGTTGTCAATAGTGCCCAGTACATCTTCATTTTCAATATTACGTTCACAAAGCCCGCTGTCGACAAATCCTATAATCTTATAGCCTATTGCCTGTTTATTATCTTTAAGTTCTTCTTTAAAACGCCTTGCATTTTTACCCGCTCCTATCACCAGTGTCCTGTATCCTATCGCTCCGTTATGGACCAGTTTGGTAGCACGTCGTGTAATCTGATATCTGAAGAAATAAATTATCAGAAATTCAAACAGAAACAGTCCGCAAATCAGCTCAAAATAGTCTGATGATATCATCGGCATATCATCCAGAATTATAGCAAAAAAGAAAATCAGCGATCCTACCACAATAGAGCTGAACGTTGTCTTCAATTCTTCAAAACGTGATTTCAGATAAGGCTTATTATAATATCCGGAAAGATAGAAAAAGGATATCCATAAAAAAGGGCATATAATCTGCCCTTCTATAACGGTTCCGTACAGAAGAAATGATTTAAGATCTCCTATGGTCAGATAGCCCACCGTATGGAATCTGAATATGTTAAACAGAAACCATGCGACAAACGAACCAAGAAGATCAAAAAATATATATTTGAATATCTGTAATTTATTATTCACTATCTTAAACTTCAATTATCTTAAATAACAGCAGTATCAGCATATTTATTGTGTTACTCCCTGATAACTTTTACAAGACCACCGTCACCTATCTTGATTATACCCGAAGGCTGTGGTTTTGAAGGATCTTCCTGACGATATTTCACAACATAGTCGACAGAGTTGATTATTTCAGAAGAAATCTCAGCGAAATTAGATGGCGTTTTTTCTCCGCTGATATTCGCGGATGTTGAAACAACAGCTTTTTTAAATTTCTGACAAAGTTTTCTTGAGAAATCCTCGTTTGTAACTCTTATCCCTACACTTCCATCCTCCGCAATAAGATTTTTAGCAAGATTTCTGGCGTGAGAATATATTATTGTTAGTGGTTTTTCCGAAAGTTCAATAAGATCAAATGCTATTTCAGGAGGGTTTTCTACATAAAAATCAATTTTTACGATATTATCAACCAGAACAAGCATCGACTTTGAGTCTTCTCTTTTCTTTATCTCATAAACTTTTTTTACGCTTTCAGGGTTAGTGGCATCACAGCCTATTCCCCACACTGTATCAGTAGGATAAAGTATTATTCCCCCTTTTTGCATTACTTCGCATGCTTTTTTGATATCCTCTTCAAACATAATCATTCTAAGATACTTTTAAATTTCAAAGATAATCAAATTTTATATAGTTATGTCCGATTTCCGTTTTTATGACACTTTAGCTAACATTCATTAGTTTTGCATATTAACCTGCCTATATATCTTGTAAAAAATCATTACCTTTGCAAAAAATTTACGATTAGGAAATTAAGTTCAAATATTTATGATAACAGTTAATAACCTTGCCGTTCAGTTTGGCAAGAGAGTTCTTTTCCAGGATGTTAATCTGAAATTTACTCCGGGCAACTGCTACGGTATCATCGGAGCAAATGGTGCGGGAAAATCTACACTTTTAAGAGTGTTAAGCGGCAAACTTGATGCTAACTCAGGTTCAGTTACTTTAGCTCCGGGCGAGCGTCTTTCGGTTCTTGATCAGGATCACTTTGCTTACGATCAATATACGGTTTTGGACACTGTGATGAGAGGCCATACAGTGCTTTATGATATAATTACAGAAAAAGATGCTCTTTATGCCAAAGCTGATTTCACTGATGAAGACGGTATCAGAGCGTCTGAATTAGAGGAAAAATTCGCTGAACTTGAAGGCTGGAATGCTGAAAGCGATGCAGCTATGCTTCTTAGCGGTCTTGGTATCAAAGAAGATCTACACTATAAATTAATGGGCGAACTTTCAGGGAAAGAAAAAGTAAGGGTTCTTCTTGCTAAAGCTCTTTTCGGTAAACCGGACAATCTTCTTCTGGATGAGCCTACCAATGACCTTGACCTTGAAACTGTAAGCTGGCTTGAAAACTATCTTGCAAATTTCGAAAATACGGTACTTGTAGTATCCCATGACCGTCACTTCCTTGACTCGGTTTGTACTCACACAGTTGATATTGACTATAACAAAGTTCAGCTTTTTGCAGGAAACTACAGCTTCTGGTATGAATCTTCTCAGCTTGCTCTTCGTCAGCAGCAGATGCAGAATAAAAAAGCAGAAGAGAAAAAGAAAGAGCTTCAGGAATTTATCGCACGTTTCTCTGCCAATGTTGCCAAATCTAAACAGACAACTTCGAGAAAGAAAATGCTTGAGAAACTTAATGTTGAAGAGATCAAACCTTCTTCAAGAAGATATCCGGGAATCATTTTCACACCTTCAAGAGAAACAGGTAACAAGATCCTTGAAGTTCACGGTCTTAGCAAAACAACTGAAGACGGCGTAGTTTTATTCAACGACGTTAACTTCCAGATTGAAAAAGACGATAAAGTAGTTTTCCTTTCACGCGATCCTCGTGCAATGTCTGCACTTTTCGAAATTATCAATGGTCTTGACGAAGATTTCAAAGGAACGTTCGACTGGGGACAGACAATCACTACTGCTTATCTGCCTCTTGATAACTCTGAATTCTTTAATACTGATTATAATCTGATCGACTGGTTGAGTCAGTATTCTACAGATACATCAGACATATACATCAAAGGTTTCCTTGGCCGTATGCTTTTCAACGGTGAAGAACTACTTAAAAAAGCAAGCGTGCTTTCAGGGGGAGAAAAAATGAGATGTATGATATCAAGAATGATGATGAAAGATGCCAATACTCTTGTCCTTGATTCTCCTACGAATCACCTTGACCTTGAGTCAATTCAGGCGTTCAACAACAATCTTAAGACATTCAAAGGAAATATCCTGATGTCTTCTCATGACCACGAATTTATTCAGACAGTATGTAACCGTGTAATCGAACTTACTCCAAACGGAATTATTGACAAACGTATGGATTATGACGACTATATCACTGATGATAAAGTAGCGGCTCTTAAAGAGAAACTATACTCATAATTTATATTACTGCTTCTTTCAAAAAGCAGTATTTGATATTTTATATTGAAAAATCACCTTATTTTGACTTATTTTTGTTTATAAATTAAGTTCGGAATAAGGTGATTTTTTTTGCGCAAAAATCTTTGCGGGATTATTTATCTTTTCAATCTTGTGAAAGATTTCATAAAGTATTGATAAAAGAAATTATTTATTCCCTCACTTGCTTATGTCATGTCGGGCGTTTTTTATTACGACCGTTCAGTATTTATGACAACCGTACAGTGTTAATATGATAACTGTACAGTGACAATATTATCATTGTACACTGACAATATAACAACTGCACGGCTTTTTATAAAACCATCGGTCATAACGGAAATCAGACATGATATTTTATGGACGCAAAATCTATTATTGACAATTAAACAGTTTATATAATGAAGAATAAAAGTGATTTCAGAATCATATTCATGGGAACTCCTGAATTTGCAGTCGAAAGCTTAAAAGCTCTTGTAGAAAATCATTACAATGTTGTGGCTGTAGTGACTATGCCGGATAAACCTGCCGGAAGAGGTCATAAGCTACAGTATTCGGCAGTTAAGGAATATGCAGTTGCTCATAATCTGCCGGTACTGCAACCTGAAAAATTGAAAGATGAGAATTTTCTGAATGAACTGAGATCATATAAGGCTGATCTTCAGATAGTAGTTGCATTTAGAATGCTTCCTGAAGTGGTATGGAATATGCCTGAATACGGAACATTCAATCTGCATGGCTCTCTTCTTCCTCAATATCGTGGTGCTGCTCCTATTAACTGGGCTATCATAAACGGAGAAAAAGAAACAGGTGTCACAACATTTTTCTTAACTCATGAAATAGATACCGGAAAAGTGATTCTTCAGGAGAAAACAGAAATAACAGAAGATGACAATGTTGGAAATGTCTATGACAGACTGATGAAAATCGGTGCTGAACTTGTATTGAAGACTGTAGATATGGTTATAAACGATGAAGTAAATGCAGTTGAACAGAATACTATGTTCGCCGATCATTCGGAACTTAAGGCTGCTCCGAAAATATTTAAGGAAACTTGTCTGATTGACTGGAACAGCAATATTGATAATATTTATAATCTGGTTCGCGGAATGTCACCTTATCCGGCGGCATGGGGTAAATTGCTGATTAATGAAGAAGAAATTCCGGTTAAGATTTTCGAAACTAAAAAGATTCTTGAAGGACATATACAGGAGCCGGGAAGCATAGTTACCGACAATAAAAGTTATCTTAACGTTGCTGTTGACGGCGGTTTTATTTCTATTAAAGCATTACAGCTTCCGGGCAAAAAACGTATGGATATAGCAAGCTTCCTTAACGGAACAAAAATCCCGGCAGAGAGCAGATTTATAAACTGATGCTTCACTCTTAACAGGATATATACGACATAATCCAAAACTAAACCTGCAAGTCAGCTTTATACTGCTCCCTTAACGGACATAAACGACAAAACGGGAAAATCATTAAGATCTGCTCTTTATGATTTTCCCGTTTTTGTTTTTATAGAGATATAATTTATTTCAGAAATGAATTATATTTTTTCTCATAACTGATAGTCGTTTCAGGACCATGACCGGAATATACAATTGTGTCATCCGGCAAAGTAAGAAGTTTTTTCTTTATTCCTTCAATCAGAGTTTCGAAATCCCCTCCCGGAAGATCCGTACGACCTATGCTTTGTCTGAATAAAACATCACCTGTAAATACGATACCGGCTTTCGGCATATAAAAGACTATACTGCCGGGAGAATGCCCCGGAACCGTTAGTGCTATGATTTTATATTCTCCAAGCGTGATTTCATCTTTGTCATTAAGATATTTATCTATATTGACATCATCAAAGTCCAGCTTGAACCCAAAGGCTGCAGCCTGATTTTTAGCTGTCTTAAGCAGAAATTCATCATTTTTGCTTCCATAGATTGGTGCTTTTGTAACTTCTCTGATATCGGCAAGCGAAAGAATGTGATCAAAATGCATATGTGTAAGCAATATGTATTTTATCTTAATTCCGTTTTTCCTGATATAATCAAGAATAAACTCTCTTTCATGTTCACCGATATAACCCGGATCTATAATAGTCGCATCTTTTGACTCTTCATCCCATGCTATATAACAGTTGACGGGAAAAGGATTGACGGGAAATTTTTCAACTACTAAACTCATATTTTTTATTTAAAGTTTAAATCTTTGAGAGATTGTGTTTCTGAGAGAAACATTTCTTGTAACAGGATAATCATTATTGCCAGACAGATTATCTTTACTGATATTTATTTACAGCTGTACGTAAACACCTTTTTTGGTATCAAAGAATTCTTCTTCAAAAAATTCAGGCAAATCAAATAAAACTGTTGTTTTTTTGAATGGCATCACCTCTGCCTGAAGATCTCCTCCTTTAAGACAGATAAGACCGTTAGGAAGCGCATTCTTCTGCTCTTTGGCTACATTCTTTCTGATCAGTTTTATAAGATCCGACAAAGGCATTACTGCTCTACTAACAATAAAGTCGAATTTTTGTTTCTCCTCCTCTACAGAACAGTGACGAAAACTAACATTATTTAATCCGATAGCTTCTGCAACACCGGCTGCCACTTTTAATTTCTTCCCTATTCTGTCAACCATATGGAAGTGACATTCAGGGAACATAATAGCCAGAGGTATTCCGGGAAATCCCCCACCGGTTCCTACATCCATTATATTAGATCCTGATTTGAATTTCAGAATTTTTGCTATTGCAAGAGAATGAAGTACATGATGTAGATATAGATTTTCTATATCCTTTCTTGATATAACATTTATTTTGGAATTCCAGTCAAAATAAAGTTCATAGAGTTTCGAGAATTGTTCTTTTTGTTTTTCCGTTAGTTCCGGAAAATATTTTTCTATTAATTGCATTTAATAATTTTTTCTTTAGATTTCTGAGTAGACTTTCTTTGCGGTGATAAAAATAAGCGCCACCGTAGTTTCATCAATATTTATTGTTTACCTAAATAAAGGCAAATCTGTCATTATGTATTGCTTTCAACAAATTCTTTTACCGGAGAATTATCAAGTATAAGATTCTTGAGCATTTCCCATTTTAGTGTAACTTTTATTTCTCCAAGTGAAAAAACAGCAATCTGATATGGATTATAAATCCATGTTATTCCTTCTTTATCAAAATAAAAATTATCTGTTGGCATAATTTCTTCTATGCTGAAGAATCCATCCTCTGTAAGTTGAGCAGTGGATTTTAGATCTCTGTCTTTAAGAATCTGTGCAACTATCATTTCTCCTATGCCTGACATAGAAGAATAAGGAAATATCTCATCTATTGAAAGAAGTTTAGTCTCCTTTAAATAAATAGCATAACAGGAAGTACCCCCCATTCCATGTGCTCCTCCCGTATAAGAGAATACATCAAGTGAATAATTAAGAAAACCGTCTTCATTAAAATAGATCTGCGACTGAAGCGATTCTTCATAATTAAAAGAAAAAGAATTCATATAATCATCAGAATCAAATTCTTTGCTTAGTTTGAGATAATCGTCAATATACGATTTTGCATATGCATTAGCGGCTGCCTCAAAATTATTGTTAAGATATTGATTGCCTAAAGATGTTTCGATAAATATCTTCTGGAGCGTATCTAACATCGCTTTGTCTGAAGCTTTTACCGGATATTCAAGTTTCATCTTCAGTTTACATGACGGTCTTGTTGTATCTCCGTCAATATAAGCTATCGTATCAATATTCAATTGATTGAATTCGATATTGTTTGCTTCATGAGAAACCTTTTTTTCTGAACACGAAGAAATCAGAATACTACAAAGTAGAAAGAGTAAAAAAACATTTTTCTTGTTAATCATAACCCAAATATTTATTCGACAAATGTAATTCTTTTATTTTATCATTTAATGTATCCAACAATATTATAACCTTTAAATTAAAATATCGGAATCTTATTTTTTATTACAAAATACCAATTTTATCTTAATATATATCAGCCTGTTATATTATTTTTATCATATTTAAAAAATAAGGTTGTTCCCTTTTAAAAGAAACAACCTTATTGATTATTTATGTTTTATTTAAAGCTTAACTATAATGAGACCTTATACATCATGAAGCTTTTCGCAGGTAGTTCGACTTCTGCCTGTTCACCATTAAAAGTGAAAGAAGATTCAACAGGTATCACCGCATTGGGGTTATCAAGTGTATTTTCTAAATCAAGATTATCTGATTTTAACATTGTCTGAGATCCGTTTGCTTTTGCATTTTTCCCGATGCCTTTGAAGTTCAACATTACTGTTTGCGGCTGATCAGAAGTATTGGCAACTTTAACGATATATGTCTTATCTTTTTTGTCCCAGACTGCTGAAGCAAAAAGGCCATTCTGACCTGAAACATTTTCTCCGTTCATAGTCAAAGGAAGAACATTCGTCCCGGGGTTATGTCCATACATTTGCTGAACATAATAGTTTACCGACTTGACAGAATTAAGATTATCAAACCATATCATATCAGGTCTCCACTGCCAACCTTCAACGTGAGCAAACAATGGTGCATAGGTAGCCATATGTACTATATCAGCATTTCTTTCTAGGCCGGTCATAAAAGCAGCCTCACTAAGAGCTGACATGAAGTTGTTTTTTCTGTTTTTTGGATGACATGCATATTCTCCGGCAAAAACTTTAGGTCCTTTTCTGTCATATTTATCATATCTCGCGCCCTGAGACAAAAACCAATCTTCGCTACGGTAGAAATGTTCATCAACAAGATCAACTTTAAGGCGTTTCATTTCCGGCCATAAATAATCGAAGTCCGCACCTTCAGAATTAGGACCTGAACTTCCGACAATCTGCATTTTAGGATATTTACTACGTATTGCAGTAATGAATGGCTGTAATCTTTCAGGATATTCACTTCCCCACTGCTCATTTCCGACTCCGATATATTTCAGATTAAAAGGCTCCGGATGTCCCATCTCTGCTCTGACTTTTCCCCATGTAGTATTTACATCACCATTTGCGAATTCAATAAGATCCATTGCATCCTGAATATAAGAATCAAGATCACATACTGCAACATGAGCTTCATGACTGTCATTCTGATACTGGCACGCAAGACCACAGTTTACGATAGGAAGAGGTTCTGCACCCATCTGTTCAGAAAGAAGGAAATATTCATAAAAACCAAGTCCGTAACTCTGGAAATAATCCGGATACATTCTGTGCTGGAAAGTATAATTCCATCTGTTTTCATTTAAAGGTCTGTTCTCTACAGGACCCACTGATTTTTTCCAGTCATATCTTGTTTCAAGATCAGTACCTTCAACGATACATCCTCCCGGAAAACGGAAAACTCCCGGGTTAATATCTTCAAGAGCTTGAGCAAGATCTTTTCTCATACCGTTTCTTTCTCCACGGTAAGTATCTACAGGAAAAAGAGAAACATGTTCAAGATCAACACTGTTTTTTGAATCAAGGAATATTCTCAGTTTACCTTTGGCAACTGTCTGAGAAGCTTTCATGATAATTTCATATTGCTTCCATCCGTTAGAATCAACTTTTATATCCTGTCGGTTGATCACATCATTATTCTGATTAATAAATTCCACTCTTATTTTAGAGTCTCCCTTATCAGCTTTTGCCCATACAGAGAAACGATAATCTTCTCCCTTTTTGTAAGCCACACCAAAGAATCCTTCATTTTCAATTCCTGTAGCTTTATGGCCGTGGCCGGCATCAGAAAGTCTTACGTAATGAGGATTACGATCAAAAGGAGCATTTTCTGTAAGAAGATCTACATTCCCGAAAACATTCCATCCCATAAAATTCTGAGGAAATTCAAAAGAACGGTTTTTAATCATTTCAGCGTATAAGCCACCGTCAGCGGCATAATTGATGTCTTCAAAAAACAAACCGTACATCGTAGGCTGTATAGGAGCACCGACTTTTTTTGTCTGGATTAAAAACTCTTGTGTCTGGCCGTTAGCAGCCAGCATAAGCGACAAAGTCGCCCCTGTAATAATAGTTTTTTTTAGATTTAACATAGCATTTGATTTACGAAAATTCGCGTAATGTGTAATTGTTTTAGACCTTAAAATTAATATAAAATATTTAAGTTCACAAAATTTATATTTTTCCTTGTAGGTTCTTTGTATAATAACTTTTTGTTTGGTATCATTTGTCGGGAAATCGTAAAGAATCCACTTTTTCGAGTCTTTTTATCACCTTTTCAAGCATTGAGCGTCTTATCCTTAATGTAATCTGACAATCCATCTCAAATATCTGTGAAATTATAGAAATGCCCTCCTCTTTAATAATCCTCATCACCTGATTCATATATACATATTCGAAGAGAATATCAATATCCTCCTCTACAAGACGTTCCACAACGCTTGCATTTTTTATTGCTTCGGCTGCAGCTTCTCTGTAGGCTACAATCAATCCGCTTGTTCCCAGTTTAATCCCTCCGAAATAGCGTATCACAACAACAAGTATATTTGTAAGCTCAAAAGAATTTATCTGACCAAGTATAGGCTTTCCGGCTGTTCCCGAAGGTTCTCCGTTATCATTACTTCGGAAATTTGTACGTTCATGTCCTATCATATAGGCCCAACAAACATGTCGCGCATCGTAAAACTGCTTTGAATACATATCGATATACTCTTTTGCTTCTTCCACAGTGTTGACTGGTACAGCAAAAGAAATAAACTTACTCATCTTTTCCTTATATAATCCTTCTGCAATATCTTCTATAGTTAAATATGTATCTTTTTCCTGCATTATTTTTATGATATTTGGAATATTCGGATATGTGGATATTCGAATATTTACTGTCACTCTTTTTTAATTTTTTTCGAATTAATCTTAATACGGGCAAATATAATTTAAAGCTAAAGTCCTGTCAAATTATTTATAAATAAAAAAGACCGGGCAATATTAACCCGGTCTTTTTAATTATAGTTTTAAATTTCTTTTTCCTGAAATTATCTTATTCAAAAACTTAATTTCAGGAATAATACTGAATAAATCAGAAGTTATAGAACATACTGAATGATAGAAGATTTGTGAACATAAATCCTGCCATATGGATCTTATCTCCTTTGATATTTCTGTCATTTGTCTTTGTATAACCAACAAATCCAAGATGCGACAAAACTGTAATCTTATCCCCAAAAGTATACGCAATACCTGGTTTTACTCCTATGTCCCAACCTTTGGCATCAGCACAGTTGATACCGAAACCAGCATCTGCGAAAAGCGAAAGATTGTTATATTTCCAATATGCATATCTTACATACGGAGCAATTCTGATGCCGGTATAATGCTTATAGAACTCCATATCAACAGAAGCACCAAATGCAAAATTATCGGTAAACCAATATCCTGCCTCAGGAGCCAGTAAAAAATATGCTGAAGACTCACCCTTTGCATTCGTTCCGTTAATTCCTACCGAACCCCCTGCATACCAATTCTGAGCCTGCATACTTAATGCGCCAAGAAAAATCAATGCTGTAAATAATAACTTTTTCATACTTTAAAATTTTTATTTAATATATAGGTTATGTTTAATAATATATCACAATCTCTTTTCGGGTCGCAAATATATCAAAAAAAACAATATTTTATTATTTATTTTATAATTAATAAATATTATATAATATCAAAATAAAGAAAATTAATCTTATATATCTGTTTATCAACATTTTACAAACGTTTTCAAATTTATTTATTTTAACATATAAAAATTAATTAATATAGTCAATTATAAAAAAATGCTCATTTAAATAACACTGAAAAGCATGAATAGTTTTAATACAACTTATCCTACAACATCTTTTAACAGTAGAGTCAATTTTATTCCCATTTATATATCCGAACAATATGTTTTAAGTATTTCCGCGTTAAATCTCATAGGGGAAATAGTTTTATAATAAACAGGTCACAGCAGAACAAAAAAAACCCGGACAGGATTCATTAATGATCCGGCCCGGGCTTATCAGAATATCAAATAGATATCAATTTTATTTACCTTTTTTATTAATACGGTTTTGAACCTGCGCATCAATAACTGCGACAGCTACAACATTTACAATATCTCTTACGGAGCATTCATTGCCTGTGAAATGAATAGGTTTATTCAATCCCATCTGAATTGGGCCAATAGAGTCACAAACATCCATTTCCGACAACATCTTGGATGCTGTATTAGCAGAACTAAGATTCGGAAATATAAGAGTATTTACATCAAGACCTGAAAGTTTATTAAACGGATAAGTCTTATCTCTCAAAGATTTATTTAAAGCATAATTAACCTGCATTTCTCCGTCAATTTTCAGATCAGGATATTCTTCCTGTAATATTTTCACTGCATCATGAACTTTTGCAGGACTACCTTCCGCATCAGCCCCGAAGCTTGAATATGAAACCATCGCCATAACAGGTTCATCAGCAAAAAAACGTACTGCATCTTTAGCAAGTTTTGCCACATCAACAAGAGTATCTGTTGAAGGATGTCTGTTTATCAGAGTATCAGCAATATAAAGTGTACCTTTTTTTGTATTAAGAATATTGATAGCACCGAAATGTTTGAAACCATCTCTTATTCCGATCACATCTTTTGCAATTTTACAAGTTTCAGAATATTTACTTTGTATTCCGGTAATAAAAGCATCAGCCTCTCCCGCTTCAACCATCATCATGCCGAAATAATTGGCATCATACATCTTTTCAATCGCATCATAATAAGTATAACCGTCACGGCTTCTCTTTTCAGCAAGAAGTCTGGCATACTCTTCTCTTTTCTCAAGATATGCCTCGGAACGGAAATGAAGAATATCCATTCCTTCTATTGAAATGCCTTCTTCTTCTGCTACTCTGATAATCTGATCTTTATTTCCAAGAAGTATCGGATAGCACATTCCTTCTTCAAAGGCCTGAGATGCCGCTTTCAGCATATTCGTATGTGTAGCCTCAGCGAAGACCACTTTTTTAGGACCGGCTTTTGCCATATCATAAAGTCTTCTTACGAGTTTATTGTCATAACCCATCAACTGATTAAGACTATCTTCATAAACTTTCCAGTCTGTAATGAATTTACGGGCAACACCTGACTCCATTGCAGCCTTTGCGACTGCTGAAGAAACCTTTGTTATCAAACGGGGATCCATTGGTTTAGGAAGAATATACTCAGGTCCGAACTGTAGTTTCTGCATGCCGTATGCTGCATTTACCACATCAGGCACAGGCTGTTTGGCAAGTTCGGCAATTGCAAATACAGCAGCAAGTTTCATCTCCTCATTAATTGTCTTAGCTCTTGTGTCCAGAGCTCCTCTGAAGATATACGGAAATCCGAGTACATTATTTATCTGGTTAGGATAATCACTGCGGCCTGTAGCAAATATTATATCAGGACGTGATGCCATTGCTTTATCATATGATATCTCCGGATTAGGATTCGCACAGGCAAAAACCAAAGGATTATTGTTCATCGTCCGTATCATATCTTCTGTAAGAACATCGGCAACCGAAACACCAAGGAAAATGTCTGCTCCTTTTAATGCATCGGCAAGAGTCGTTATATCACGTCTGTCAGTAGCAAATTCAGCTTTTTCAGGAGTTAGTCCCGGACGATCGGTTCGTATCACTCCCTTTGAATCCACCATTACGACATTCTCCTTTTTAATGCCAAGTTCCATATATAATCTTGTACACGATGAACCGGCTGAACCGGCACCGTTAACAACAAGTTTACAGTCTTCTATATTTTTGCCTGCTATCTCAAGCCCATTAAGAAGAGCAGCACCGGAAATAATAGCTGTTCCATGCTGATCATCATGCATAACAGGAATGTCCAGTTCCTTCTTTAGACGGTTTTCTATTTCAAAACATTCCGGAGCCTTGATATCTTCAAGATTTACCCCCCCAAAAGTTGGTGATATAGCTTTTACTGTTTCTATAAATTTCTCCGGATCTTTCTCGTTAACCTCAATATCGAAAACATCAATGCCGGCAAATATTTTAAACAGCAACCCTTTACCTTCCATAACCGGTTTTCCGGCTAATGCACCAATATCGCCAAGTCCAAGCACAGCGGTTCCGTTGGATATAACAGCTACAAGATTTCCTTTTGCAGTATAATCATATGCTTTTTCCTTATCTTTTTCTATTTCAAGACATGGAACAGCTACACCCGGCGTATATGCCAGAGACAAATCAGTCTGTGTTGTATAAGGTTTGGTAGGTACTACTTCTATCTTTCCCGGTTTTCCGCATTTATGATATAGTAATGCAGCTTCTTCTTTCGAATTTTTATTCTCTTTCATACTTCCTTATTTTAAAAAAGCAATTTTACAAAAAAAAAGAATACAAACATTACATATTGTAATTTTAAATACATCTTTAATTACGATGTATCACTTACCGCGGATATATATTTATAATTAAAAACAAAAAAAATATTGACACCTGCTTTTCAGAGACAATTTCTTATCTGAAAGAGATATCAATATTTAAGAAATGATGATTGGAATTTATCTTTGTATCTTATTCACATTTTTGTCATTAATCATTACGGGATTACCTCATCGTCCTGATTAATTATATATATAATTATAAATAAACCTTCTGTCTTCAATATTTGATACTATACCAATTAAATACTTTACCTTTAAAATTCCCTTAACTAAAAAATCCCAACCACTAAATAAGTCCATTTCTATCGACCTAAGAATTATATAATCTCTCGATCGACACTGCAAAACTATATCATTTCTGGAACAAATCAATATTTTAGGGGTTTACAAATACAGTACATCAGACAACAGAAGTACAACTGTTTATCAGCTACTTACGAGTAATCATCTATAAATTTAAGTTTACATTGGGTTTACATCTATAAATTCCGTAAGAATTTCTTCTATAATTATACCCCATTCCGCTTCTTTTGGCAACTCCATTTTATCTTTCATTCGTGAAAGTCGAAGAGAGATAGTTCCGGGGGTTCTCCCTGTTAATTTAGCTATATCTTCCTGTTTTAATTTAAGAAGAAGCAGACAAAATATCCTTACATCTTCATTAGTCAGTTTTTTATATTTCTGTGAAAGTTTTCGCGGCAGATCATTATATGTTTCCGACACCGTAGTGATAATTTTATTCCAATGATCTTCATTTATCATAATATCACTTATACCTTCAGTCGTATTTATTCCGATAAAATATTTCAGCAGTACTTTGGAATAACGGTTCCTTAAAGCAAAAAATTCATTCATTTTTGCCGAAACTTTCATTTGTTCCACAGCCCGTTCTTCTTTCTCCCTTAATATATCATTAAGGAGCAGCGCATTTTCTTTCTCCTTTCGAATCTTGTAACCATAAAAAAGAAGAATAAGAATTACAGTAGTAAAAACAAGTAAAAGTGTAACTATAGTAAAAGTCTTTCTTTTAATATTCTCATTTATGAGAAGATTTATATTTTCAGATTCACTTCTATGATATTTTTCAATCATATCTATCGTATATCCTACTGATTTTTTCTCCAGCTTTCTGTGCTCCTCCTTCACAGAATTGAAAAGATAAAGATATTTTGATATTGAATCCTGCTGATGTTTAAGTTCGTAACTTATAATTTTTGCATAAGATGTAGCCATACGTACATACAGATGATCATCATTTATACTATATAGTATTTTGAGAGCCTCATCGGGATTATTCTCATTATTATAAATTGCCGCACGGTCAATAAGAACCGAATTAAGATCGCCTCCCTGTTCCTTTATGATATTTATAGCCAGATCAGAATAATAAAAGGCTGAATCATGCATCTGTTTAAACATATATGCCTGAGCAAGTCTTTCTCTAGTCTCTATATAAGATGAAATGTCTCCTTTATTATAAGCTTTACGAAAATACACAATAGCATTATCACAATCTGAACTTTCACTTTCGGTAAGAGCTATTCTGTCAAACTTCAAACTTTTCAGTCCGCGTTCAGTAATATTGACAGCCATTTTGAATAAATATCCTGTCCCGATATTTATAAGTGATATTGTTTCATAGTTTTCATTACCAGCCTCTTTTGCACGCTCCAGAGCTTTAAACCATACCTTTAATCCGTCATTATACTTACTCTGATTGTAAAATGACAGGCCAAGATAATTAGCAACCATATATTTATACTTATATTCTTCCGTATTTTCCAGAAGTGCTTCAGCTTTGAGATAATAAGATGTTGATTTATTATGAAGGTTAAGGTCGTCGGCTATTCTGGCACAATAAAAAAGGGCTTTTCCTGCCCTTACAGAATCTTTTTTGAGAAGAAAATATTTAGCAGCCTTATCAATAAGACTATCTGAAGTTATATCCATATAACACTTATCCATTGCCTGAACTTTAAGCAATGAAAAACGGTTTAAATCATCTTTTGACAACATCGAAGGATCATTAATATCATTAATGATTTTAAGGGCACTGTCGGGATAATGTTCTATGATTTGTTCAGCAACATTCAAATTATCAATATTTGCCCTTTTACAAAAGGACAACACGAAAACAAGCGCCATAAGTATGACACTTCTGATAATAAACTTCATTATTGTATGAATTTCGTATAAAAATTAATTAAGAATAGAATTCCGCTACAAATAAACAAAGTTTAAACTAAAAAACCATAACAATATTACTATAAAACTAAAAAAGATTTATTCTTAATATAAGTCTATAAAAAACAAGTCTGTAAAATAAAAGCTTATACCATTGAATATAACCACTTTAAAACCAATAACCAATATTAACATTACTTTCAATTTCATCTTCATACTCAGAAGGAAGTTTATGAAAAAAGTTAAATCCGGTTAGAGACTCAAGAGAATCGACAGAAATAGCAAAAGAAGGAAGTGTTTGAAGTGTACCTTCATTCTTAATCAGAAAGGCTATAGCATTTGGAGATTCGGTAAAAGGAGATAAAATGACTTTATAAAAGTATTCCGGTACTACAATGTTATTCTTACCTATTCTTTTCTCATTACCTTTTATTATTGGACCGGTAACAATAATTATGGCACTATCCCTTACAGCCCATTCTCTGCATTTATCTTCCAGTTTTTTCCAGACACCTCTGTTAAATGAAGGTTCTTGCGGCGTCATATTGGAGAAATAAAAAGACTCATGCATACTCTTATCACTCCATCCCATATCAGCAGCCGGAGCCAGATGTCCTCTGTCATATCCGGATTTTAGATAATCCTGATTTGTTGCGGAATAAAGAACGTTGGGATCTTTTACAAATTTATTTACTCTTTTTACTACAGAAACTGTTTCTTCCCGTGTCAGTTCATAGCCAACCCAGTTTGCTACACGATTATCATTATTATAAGAAACGGAGAAACCAGAATAATTAACTATCTGAGAAGGTATTGATTCGTGAATAACGGGTACGTATAAATCATCAACTCCTTTAAGAAAATCATAAAGATTTACATATTGTGGCTTATCAGAATTTATATCGGATTTAACTGTCGGTTTATCAGATTTTACCGATTTTACATGGGCTTTGGTTTGCTTTGTAGTTTTCTGAATTTTAGGAGAAGGTAGACTGACTTCCTTTAGGGAAGGTAACTCAAATTTGACTTCAGGAATTTTCTTCCCGAGCGAAGTTACAGAGGATCTGATATTTTTGAATCCGGCATTCAGTTTTCCGGAACTGTTTTCCCATACAAGCAATGAGAAGATTATAAATATCAGAGAATATAGGATATAGTTTTTTCGTCTGAAGAAGTCAGGCTTCTTTTTTTTGATTTTTCTTTTACTTTTATTACCGGTCTTTTTTGCCATATAAGATACTTTATTTACCGGTATAAAATTAAATATTATTTATTATTGACGCGAGGAACAAGGACATCTTTAACGAAAACAAAATCAGGTTTAACCTCAAGAGCTTTTTTATGCCATGCTTTTGCATTATCTATATCTCCAAGCTTTTCGTTCACGACACCGAGAGTAGACAGAATAAATAAATATTTCCAGTCCTGAGAAGCAATATCTGGATGACCCTGAAAGTAGTTGTACACTTTCATATAATGCTGAAGAGCCTTGCTCTTATCTCCTCCGAGGGCTTCCGGAAAGAAATAAAGGAAATTAGCATAAGATAGATTTCCCATTATAGAATTAGGGTCGAGCTGAAGTGATTTTTTTGCTCCTACGAACATCGAATGAGCAAGAAGAGGTGCTTTTACAGGTGATATAGCAATTTCAAATGCGGTAATAATAGATCCGTAAGCTACCATATCGGCATTATTGGAATATTCTTGTCCTAGTGCCTGGTATGTTTTTTTTGCTTTTTTGCACCATACATCCGCAGCTTTTTTATTATTCACATCAAGAAGATGACCTATATAACCATAATAATAATTCATTATTTCAAGAGTAGCCGCACAATTTTTCGGATTTGCCGCAGCCTCTTTTTCAAGAGTTTCGATTATATATGGCCAGTTGCTGAAATCTCTTGCCGCAAAACTTTGGTAAGTATAAGCTTTGTGGTCATTGTTTCCAATCATATTTAATGAAACGGAAAACAACAAACATAACGTTACAATCCAATACCTCATATTAAAACTAAAACTGAATTTAAACTTATCTTTTTTAATTTTCATTTCTTATTTGTCTTATCCATATATTCTTCCAGCATTATAACGGCCTTATCTTTTTTAAATACAGGTCCGGCATAAAACAATATATTTCTTATTTCTTCTCGGGTAAAATTCGAGAAATTCTGAAGAAATACCAGTACTCCTGCAAGATTATCATTATTCTCTTCAACAAACTGTAAAGCAAGATCTGTTTTTTCCTTACTGTATAATCTGTGCCATCCTTCATATGCCATAGTCAGAGAATCAGCCGTCTTACCCTCTTCAACATTTTTATTATGCTGTTCGTTCAAAAATTTCAGTTTCTGATCATAGTAATGATTCTGTGCATAATATTCCGCAAGATTATTATTGGCAACTCCTCCCCGTACATATGAAAAGGTATCAATATAAGCTTCCATTTTGCCCTTTTCAAGAATAAAAACAGCAGGAGAAAAACTTCTGTTATCGATTTTATCAAAGGTAAGCTCACCGAAGAATGATTCTGATATTGTACCTTTAAATCTGAATTTATCATTTTCCACCAATGCACTGTCAAATGTCACCAGATGATTTCCCGACATTTGCTGGAGATAGATATATTGCCCGTTTAATGATGAATTGGCAATTCTGCCGTTTATCACATATGTTTTATTATTAGTACATGATATCAACATCAATGTAAATATACTCATTAGTAAATATTTCATAGCTTAAGATTTTAATAGGAATCAAGACTATAACAATATTTAAACAATATTGTTTATTATCCGGCTAAATGACAGTTTAAAAAACACAATTGCCAAATATTTGTTTTTCAACCATTTACGCTTAGCGCACGCAATCAGATATAATATATTCCAGAAAAGATCCATTTACCGATATTAACTTTAATATATTTTGTTTCAACCTTAATTACCCCCTAATGTTAATATAAACAAATGTTCACAATGTATTATTTATATACTTATCCGATTACTCAGAAAGCTGTTTTACTAAAAAATGAGCTGAAGATATTTTAATTACACTTTGCAACATTGACAGACTGAAGCTTCAATAAAAAAGAGGGAAATTCAGATCTTTATTACGATCCGCATTTCCCTCTTTCTGACATGTTTATTTAATTACAAATAACTCAAATAAAATTATTTGAGAATTTTCACATTCATGACAACATCTTTTATCGGACGATCATAAGAGTTAGTTGGTATATCCGAAATCTTATCTATCACGTCAAGCCCCTCTATCACCTCACCAAAGAATGTATATTCATTAGCAAGATGAAGAGCTCCGCCAACTGTCGTATATGCCTCTCGCTCCTCTTTTGTAAAAGTAAGAGATCCCGGTGTAGCTCTTGTAACTGAGTCTATACGTCGGTTAAGATCGGCAACCTGTCGGTTGAACTCCTTAGGGTTTGCAATCTTAAGAGAATCAAGCATTGACTTTATCGGATTATAAAGTTTCTTTCTGACTTCTTTTTTTATAGGTATATTTTTTGCCAGTTCAAGAGTATCAAGCTGACCGTTGGTATAAGGACGTCCTAGTATTATGAAATACATCGACATGTCGGAATCTTTTGCCGGATTAAATTTCTCATCTCTTCTCGGACAACCAACAGCTCCTTTTTTAGGAATATGATTTTTTCTTATTTCATGCGGTATCTCCATAGTTTTGTCTCCGTCCCCGATCTGAGTACCGGGTTTTACTCCGCGGCTATCCTGAGATCCGCCCTGAATTATAAATTGCTGAACTACACGACCGAATAATGTTCCGTCAAAATATCCTTTCTGAACAAGATTCAGAAAATAATCTCTGTGACGTGGCGTATCATCATAAAGTTTGATTTTCATATTTCCTTCAGTAGTTTCTACAAGAACTATTCGTTCCTGTGAAAATGTCACAGAAGTAAAAATCAGAAGAAAAATTAAAATAAAAGATATCCTCATAGCGCTTAAAATTCATTCTTATCTAATTGTGGCAAAAATATAAATTAATTCAAACACAACATAACACAAAATCGCAGATAAAGCACTTTTCTTTATTACAAATCAGAGATTCTGTTATTCTTAAATGTATATGGGCTTAAGAACGCTGTTATTCAAACCCTTAATTTACTATCGTTGTTATAAAGAAAAAATTTGAGATGGAAATAATCGTATATATTATTCTTGCTCTTTTTGTTGTAAGACTTATAATAGTTGCAGCTAACTTTATTACAAGCCCCATAGTGCCCCGTGGACAAAGACTGAAAGAAGATATCCTTATTTCAATAATAATAAGAGCAGATACTGAATCTCCGAAGTTGACGTTTCTTTTGGAATTACTCAATAAAATAAATAATGATCATATTGAAATCATTATCGGAATGTATAATCCAGTAGGTTTCAAATGCGATAATCTTCTGAAAATAACTGAAAAAGATAAAAAGGTAAGGTTAATTGATATTTCAAATCTAAAAAAAGGATGGAAAGAGAATTATCAGATCAATTATAAACTGGGTAATTATGCCCGGGGTAATTATATTTTATTTCTTGATCCAAATATTGAATTACGGGGCGGGATACTGGAGCAGTTAATATTTCTTATGAAACAAAATAAGATACAGTTTATTACATTGTTCCCATACTATGACCTTCATAAGAAAGTAGAATGGCTTACTCTTCCCATATTAAATAATATCTGCCTTTCCTCTTTTCCATTCTGGAAGATACTTAACTCAACGAATTTCAATTATGCACTTGCTTCAGATTATTTTATGTTTTTTGAAGGTAATACCTATCGTCAGTATCAGCCTTTTGACAAGGAACTTAATCTAAGGAACGCCTATGAGATAGCTAGATATCTAAAAAAAGAAGAAGTTAAAATTGATTTCTTCATTGCAGATAAAAGAGTGAGACTTTTAGGTGAATTAAATCTTAAAAGATGCATGAGTGAGTCGATCACTGAACTTCTTCTGTATGTCAGAAGAGGAACTCTTCCCTTTGTGACTCTCTTTTCTTTCATTCTGATAGTATGGTGGATTTTCTTCCTTATTTTCGGTTTTTACAAAGAAATAGCCTGGGGTGTCATTATTCTTTTTATCACACAGTCGTTCATTGCAAGGCTTACAAATACTTCATGGACAAAAAATATGATGTTTATGATTCCTCAATTCGTAATGGTATTTTATGTTTCGGTTCTGGCTCTTATACATCAGATAAAGAAAAAGATATTTCGGAAGACAAAATATATTTAGTTTTTAGACTTATCTCAATCTTTTAATCCGATTACCTATAGTGAAATAGATAAAAAATACCGTTAATCTGCCATTACAGGTTAACGGTATTTTTACGAAAAAAGTCCTTTATAATTATATTTTATGAGTTTCAGAAAACGGAAGTTCCGGTCGTCTCATCAAAGCTCTGAATATAAGCCATGTTCCACATATCAGGAACGGAATGCTGAGAATTTGTCCCATGTTAAGCATCATTGTTTCTTCAAATGCTTCCTGATTGTTTTTAACAACCTCTACAAATATCCTTGTTCCGAAGATCCCGATTAGAAAAACTCCGAAAATAAGCCCCTGGCGCAGCTGAGCATTATGTTTCCAATACATAAACATCAGAAGACCAAAGACAATAAGATAAATAAGTGCTTCATATATCTGAGTAGGATGTGAAGGAGCAGTGAAAACAGGTTCTGCGCCTCTCTGCCACGCTCCCAGATTTTCTATAAAACGGAAACCCCACGGAAGAGATGTTTCATGCCCGTAGATCTCATGATTAAACAGGTTCCCTATTCGTATCAATGCTCCAACCAGTGCAACCGGCACTACCAGACGGTCGAATAAAAAAAGAGGATTCATTTTTATTTTTCGAGCTAGAAGAAGAATAGCGATGATTATACCTATCGCGCCGCCGTGACTGGCAAGTCCGCCTTCCCATACTTTGAAAATTTCAGCAGGATGCTGAGAATAGTATTCCCAACCGTAAAAGAACACATGTCCAAGACGTGCACCGACAATTGTTCCTACAAAGACATAAATAAAAAGCGAATCAAGCCATTTCATCGGTATTGATTCTTTTTTATACATTCTTTCTTCAATTTTAAAACCAATCCAAAAACCGATAATAAACATAAGACTGTACCATCTTATCTGTACAGGGCCAAGCGTAAACAGCACGGGTTCGGCTGTCCATGTGATAAAGTTTAATAAATTCATATTTGTTTTTATGTCTTTTTTAATGAAGGATACTTATTTATTTTTAATCCTCCTAAAATTTCTTTTTCTTAATTGTAATCTCAGACAGTTGCAAAAATAGATAAAATAAACGGACATCAATTGTAAGACAACTCTTTTTACTTCAATTTGAATTAAAAGAATAAACACTTTCTTAATTTTGCAGCCGGCTTATTTTATTAATCATTATATATGGAAAAATTAAATTTTACTACGACAGGCACTTGTGCCAGAGAAATTGAAATAGAATGTGAAAACGGAATTATCGGAGATGTAAGTTTTCTTGGAGGTTGTAACGGAAATCTAAAGGGCATTTCTTCTCTTGTTAAAGGAATGAGAATAGAAGATGCTATCTCTAAACTTGAAGGCATAACATGTAAAGACAAACCTACATCATGTCCTGATCAGCTTACTATAGCATTAAGAGAAATTCTAAAAACAAAATAAGGCATTTATCTTTCAGATTATCAAAGAGATCATCTCTTATCCCTGTTGACAGTCATTTGCACAATAATTGAATAAAGCTTAAAAAGCCGGCATACCTCAACAAAATATATAAAAATTGGGTTTTGTTATTGATATTAAACTTTAGCAATTTATAAATGCTTAGAGATATGAAAAAGACTATAACAGGTATTGTCGCCGTGGTAATCTTATCGGGATTTGTGGTTGGAAAAGCATGGAATGACAATAGAGGCAATGGTTATTATATGGGCCCCGGAATGATGTGGGGAGGTGATGATGACAGCGGCAGCAATGGCTGGTATTGTCCCGGAGAAATGGGATGCTGGGGTAATGATGACTGGAACAACCGTACCAAATCCGATCTTAACCTTACTACCCAGCAGCAAAGCAGCTGGGATAATGCCCGCTCATCAGGGATTGCAAATCAACAGCTGATAAACGATTCTATAGCCTATTATGCCCGCCAGGTATCTCGCCTTCAGAGAAATAAATCATCTTATGTTCAGTCAGACATGAATTACATCAAGCAAATTCTTACTCCGGATCAGTATACGAGATTCCTTGAGAAGTTATTCGCTCTTGATTCAGACAGATAATAATCACAGTGACAAAAAGATATTATTTCTTAAATATTTATTTTATGAAAATCAATATATAACTACGTATTTACAAATAACTTATAACACTAAAAAGCCGAAGAAAAAATTTCTCCGGCTTTTTTCTTTAAAGGGATATTCACCGGTTACATCCGGAATTATCGCCTTTAAAATGGATTACAGTAATTATTGTGGAAACTTAAATTTAAACATACATAGCAAGGATAGCTTCGTAAAGCTCCTGTTTTCCGCTTACCTGTTTTGGTTCTCCCGTTGCAAGAGCATAATTTCTAAGATCTTCAAGAGAAAGTTTTCCGTCTTCAAAAAGTTTGCCCTGTCCTTCATCAAAAGAAGCATATCTTTCTGAACGAAGTTTTTCCATAGGAGAGTTCTCAATTATATCAGCCGCAGTTACAAGTGCTCTTGCGAAACAGTCCATACCTGCGATATGAGCTATAAAAAGATCTTCTATATCTGTAGAATTTCTTCTGATCTTAGCATCGAAGTTCGTACCTCCCCCCTGAAGACCTCCTGCGCGAAGAATAACCATCATAGCCTGAGTAAGTTCGAATATATCAATCGGGAACTGGTCAGTATCCCATCCGTTCTGAGCATCCCCGCGGTTCGCATCTATAGACCCTAACATGTTATTGTCTGCAGCACACTGAAGTTCATGTTCGAATGTATGTCCTGCAAGCGTTGCATGATTGACTTCGATATTTAATTTGAAATCGTTATGAAGATCATTTGCTTTAAGGAAACCGATAACAGTTTCAGCATCTACGTCATACTGATGTTTGCTTGGTTCCATAGGTTTTGGTTCGATAAGGAAATTACCTTTGAATCCTTTTGAACGTCCATAATCGCGAGCAAGTTTAAGCATAGTTGCAAGATGCTCTTTTTCTCTTTTCATATCTGTGTTAAGAAGAGACATATAACCTTCACGTCCGCCCCAGAATACATAATTTTCTCCGCCAAGTTCTACAGTTGCATCGATAGCGTTTTTAATCTGTGTTGCCGCATAAGCAAGAGTAGAAAAATCAGGATTTGTAGCAGCACCGTTCATATATCTTTTATTGCTGAAAACATTAGCAGTTCCCCAAAGAAGTTTGATGCCTGTTTCCTGCTGCTTCTGTTTAGCATAAGCTACGATACTCTTAAGATTTTCCTCATATTTTTCAATAGATTCAGCCTCTGCGATAAGGTCTACATCATGGAAGCAATAATATTCGATTCCTATTTTCTGCATGAATTCAAAACCGGCATCCATTTTTGCTTTAGCTGCCTCAAGAGGATCACAGATTGTATTCCATTCTCTTTTTATTGTTCCTTCTCCAAACTGATCTCCACCTTCAGCACATAATGTATGCCACCATGCCATAGAGAAGCGAAGCCAGTCTTTCATTTTTTTACCCATTACAACTCTTTCAGGTTCATAATATCTGAAAGCCATCGGATTCTTTGATTCTTTACCTTCGAATTTGATTTTTTCTATTGACGGAAAATACGTTTTAGCCATAATAATTAAGTATTTAAAATTTCTATATTGATAATTCAGATTATTTTTTGATATAGGGAGAGCCTTGCGAAGTAAAAAATCACTTCGCCTGATAATAGTTTCAATATGATAATTGTAAAGGATTATTCCCTGAAAAGCTCTCTGTCAGGGTTATTTGGTTTATCCGGATATCCGGATAATATTAATTAAGATTCTTTTTTAATACATCTTTCCATCTCTGATAAGCAGCCTGATATTTTTCTTTCTGTTCTGTATCAGGATAGATGGTTTCGATCTTTTCAAGATTAGCAAATGCTTCTTTCGCATCTTTATATATACCGGATCCTATTCCTGCTCCGCGCGCTGCACCTGCAGCCCCGTCGGTATCATAAAGTTCTATAGCGACACCGCCTGTTGATGCAAGAGTATTACGGAAAAGAGGACTCAGAAACATATTTGCATTTCCTGCCTTAAGGACTTTAACGTCAAGTCCCATTTCTTTCATTATCTCAATACCATAAATAAAAGAGAATACTATTCCTTCCTGTGCTGCTCTCAGAATATTGGCGCGACTATGGTTATTGAAATTTATGCCATCGATGACAGCTCCAATATTTCGGTTTTCAAGAACACGTTCCGCTCCGTTGCCGAACGGAATTATCGTAACACCGTCGGAACCGATCGGGGCAGTTGCTGCAAGTTCATTGATTTCCTCATATTTTGCATTATGGGGCATCATATTGTTCTTGATCCATGAATTAAGAATTCCGGTACCGTTGATACACAGAAGCACACCCAGACGCGGATCTTCTTTTGTATGATTTACATGAGCAAAAATATTAACTCTTGACTTCTGATCATACGCAATCTTATCGATTACTCCGTAAACTACACCTGAAGTTCCGGCTGTCGAAGCTATTTCACCAGGATTAAGCACATTAAGGGAAAGAGCATTATTTGGCTGATCACCTGCTCGGTATGTAATAGGAGTTCCCTCTTTAAGACCTAATTCTTCAGCAGTATCTTTACTTAAAACACTCTGAACAGAGAAGGTATCTACGATATCAGCAACTTTATCTTCTTCAATTCCATAAAAATCAAGAAGTTTCTTTGATATTTCGTTGTTTTTAAAATCCCAGTATGTTCCTTCTGAAATTCCTGAAACTGTAGTATTCGGTTTACCGCTAAGTTTTAAAGCTATATAATCACCCGGCAAAAGGAATTTATAAACCTTATCATATATTTCCGGCTCATTATTTTTTACCCATGCAAGTTTTGAAAGGGTGAAATTACCCGGAGAATTCAGCAGATGTGAAAGACAAAACTCTTCTCCTATTTTTGAGAATGCCTCATTGCCGATTTCAACAGCTCTTGAGTCACACCAGATGATGGCATCCCGAAGAGGTTTCAGATCTTTATCTATGACAACAAGACCATGCATCTGATAGGATATTCCTATTGCTTTTATATCAGACGGATCAACTTTGCTTATTTCAAGAATACTATGGGTAGCTTTCTTAAGATATTTCCACCACATTTCCGGATCCTGTTCTGCCCAGCCTTTCTTTTCAGCTTTTATAGGCATTTCCTTTTTCGGAAAAAAGTCGGAAGCTACACATTTGCCCGATTCCGAATCTATCAGTGAAGCCTTAACAGATGAGCTTCCTATGTCATAACCAAGTAAATACATATGTTTCAGGTATTATATGCCTCAGAGTTGACAGCTTCGGCATGTTTGTTTATATTTTTTCAGATTTTCTTTTTATCAAACTTATAATACCGCGCAGCGCGATGCGGTACGTTTTCTTCTCTTTCATCAAGTTCGACAATATATTTCATCGATTTGATTTTCTTGTGAAAATTTCTGACATCCAGATCCTTATTGTAAATCTGTTCATAAAGTTTTCTTAATTGCAGAGCCGTAAATTTTGCAGGAAGAAGATCAGCAAGAATCATCGGATCATTTTCAATCAGCTTCTTCACTTCAGCAATCGCTTCACTGATTATCTGATTATGATCGAAAGCCAGGTCGGGAAGTTCTTTAAGCGAAATCCAGTCAGCCTTATAGTCTGAATCTATTCTGTTGCTCCTTGCTCCTATCTTCACTATTGACATATAAGCCACCGTTACAAGTCTTCCGATCTGAAGATTCACTGCATTTTCAAGCCACCTGACATCTTTTGGGTTTGATGTCCTTCCCGGAGAACCGAAACATTTAAACTGCTTCAGATAGGCATTTTCAATTCCCGTATATTCTTTCAGGACCGAAACTGCTGCTTCATCAAGGTCTTCATCCATATATATAAGACGACCCGGAAGTTTCTTATCATTATATTTTTCGTTTGATACGACATCAGCTCTTTCTATTAGAAGAACCTTGAGCTGATCATCTTCATAGCCGATCAGAACGCAGTCAACCGATAAGTGAGGATAATACTTACTATTGTTTGTCATATCAATTTACGATTAGTTTTTCATGAAATATTCCGTTTGTTTTTTCTTGTCGTAACAGAATTATGACACAAAAATATTTCTAAAATTCAAAGCTGCAATACCCCTCTTATTGTAATTCCTACAATCTTAATTAATCCTTTATGTAAATAATACAATAAGGGTATGTCATTATCAAGCCTACGTATGTATATACAATCAAATCGCCTATATGTATCATTTACAATAAGTATTTTGTGGTTAAAATAAGTTAAAGGTTTAGGATTCTAAAAATTGTACTCTTTTATCAATAATTAAACAGACAATAGAGAACAATAGAGAATAAAATCCGTACTTTTGCACCCGAAAAAATTATCAGAAATATGGACGACCCCAATTCGCGAACGTATTTAAAAGTTTAACGGCGCGGCAATGAGATAAAGAACAAGTAGTCTCATTCCGCTTTTATAAAAAATAGGAGAGAGACAATAATGAGAACTTATCTTTATTGTGAGACCGGCTTTGTAGAAAAACAAAGCTGGCAGAAAGATTGCTGGATCAATGTAGTGATGCCTGACAAAAATGATTTCGATTATCTGAGAAACGAACTTAAAGTACCGGAATCTTTTTTAAAGGATATCGCCGATACCGATGAACGTCCGCGTATTGAAGAGGAAGACGGCTGGCTTCTTACAGTTGTACGTATTCCGATTCAGAACGGCAATAATGACATACCTTACACAACAGTGCCGATGGGTGTGATAACAAACGATAAATACACAATTTCTCTATGTTATCATAAAGCCAATATGATCGATGATTTCATTCTTTATACAAGAAGAAAATCAGTTAAGGTCAATAATAAGGCCGAACTTATACTTCGTATAATCTATTCTTCCGCAGTATGGTTTCTGAAATATCTTAAACAGATAAACATCGATGTACGCTCTGCCGAACAGGCTCTGGAGAGCAGCATCAAGAATGAAGATCTTCTGAGACTGATGAAACTGCAGAAAACACTCGTTTACTTCAATACTTCCATCCGTGGTAACGAAATGCTTATCGGCAAACTGAAAACTATCTATCAGAGTGCCGCAATGTTTGATGAAGATCTTGTAGAAGATGTTCTTATCGAATTAAGACAGGCATATAACATGGTAAACATCTACAGTGATATCCTTACCGGAACAATGGATGCTTTTGCTTCTATCATCTCAAATAACGTGAATACTATAATGAAACGCATGACAAGCCTTTCTATAGTATTAATGATCCCTACTCTTATCGCAAGTTTCTACGGAATGAACGTTGATATTCATCTGGAAAACTATCCTATGGCATTCCTGTGGATCGTAATCTGCTCTATAGTTCTTTCGGCACTTGCATTTGTAATATTCAGACGTATAAAATGGTTTTAATCATATCAGATTAAAACCATACACTATTTCATATATTTTTTAGGCGCAGCGTATCAGTAATTGACGCAATAAGATTATAATTTATTAATAATTTACTATGAAAGAGGCGTTTCTAAAGCTTCATCTGTCCGTATTTATTGCGGGCTTTACCGGCATATTCGGTAAACTGATCACTCTTAACGAGGGTCTTCTTGTATGGTACAGGCTTCTGGCAACATCTATAATCTTCGGATTATTATTGTTTTTCAGCGGAAAACTGCAAAAGATTTCACTGAAAGATTTCGCCAAAATAGGTTCTGCCGGCTTCCTTCTCGCTCTGCACTGGATATTTTTCTACGCAAGTATTAAGACGGCGAACGTATCCATCGGAGTTGTATGTTTTTCACTTGTAGGATTTTTCACGGCAATTTTCGAACCGCTTATCAATAAGAAAAGATTATCGGCAAAAGAACTTATTTTCAGTCTTATCACTCTGTGCGGTGTAGCGGTAATATTCCATTTTGACTCAAGATATCATTTGGGTATAATGCTTGGAGTGATCTCTTCCGCTTTATGTTCTTTATTCTCTATATTCAATCAGAGAATCAGCAAAAAACATGCTTCCGGCACTATCCTGGAGTATGAAATGATAGGAGGTTTTATAGGAGTATCGGCAATAATGCCTTTTTATATGAATATGTTTCCTACAGAGAATCTCGTACCTACAGGGAGCGACCTTATATATATGGTGTTCTTCTGCCTTGTATGTACTATCGGTCTGTATATGCTTCAGATTCAGGTACTGAAGAAAGTATCAGCTTTCACCATGAACCTGAGCTATAACCTTGAACCGGTCTACAGCATACTTATAGCAATGGTGATATTCAAAGAAGCAAGCGAGCTTAACGGTTCCTTCTATCTTGGATTATTCCTGATCGTATTATCAGTTCTGCTGCAGACAGTTTCTGTCCTTAAACCGGTAAGGAAACTTGTAAGAGGATAAAATATCATTTGACAATTATAACAAAGCCGCTAAGAAACTCAGATTCTTAGCGGCTTTTGCTTTATATTATAAAGTAAGAAAAATTATGATCTTTATTGGGGGTAACAAAATATATATCCGAAAGCTCCCGATATTATTATCATAAGAATGGGATGCACTTTGAAAAATTTCACCGCAACAAATGCTATGGCAAATATCAATACACTTTTCCAGTCCTGAAAGTTCTGAGAATTAAGAAGCATAAGTCCGGCAGAAGCCACTAGTCCCACAATTGCAGGACGAAGTCCCTTAAACAAGGTGTCAACCCAGACATTATTTTTGAACTTCAATAAAATCCTGCTCACAAAAAGCATAAGCAGAAATGAAGGAAGACATACTGAAAATGTAGCAATAAAAGATCCTAATACTGATCCGCTTGCTGTATAACCGATATATGTGGCACTATTTATTCCGATAGGCCCCGGCGTCATCTGTGAAATCGCTACAATATCGGTAAACTGAGCATCAGTGATCCATTGATTTTTCTCTACTACTTCATGCTGAATCAGCGACAACATTGCATAACCTCCGCCAAAGCCGAAAAGCCCGATTTTGAAGTAAACCCAGAAAAGCTGCAGGTATATCATAATTCTTATTTTATCTTATTTATCTTCTGAAAAACTTACGGATGAAGGCAAACGCGGCAGCTCCGAGTATTATATATACCGGTGAAACTCCGGCAAGCCATATCAATAGTGCTCCTGCTATAGGAATCCAGCAATTACGCCATGTGATTTTGGATGATTTGGCTGTAGAAAAAACCGGAATTATAATAAGCGCCACCACAGCGGGACGTATTCCGTTAAAAATAGCTATCATATATGGTTCGTCATATATTCTTACAAAGAACAATGCTATGGCAAGAATCATAGTGAATGACGGAAGTACCGTGCCGAGTGTAGCGGCAAGAGCTCCGTAGAACTTTGCATGTTTATTGCCGGTATATATGGATATATTTACAGCCAGAATACCGGGAAGTGACTGAGAAACGGCAAGAGCATCAATAAATTCCTCCTTGTCGAGCCATTTTTTCTTTTCAACAACTTCTTTCTCGATGATAGAAATCATCGCCCATCCCCCGCCAAACGTAAATGCGCCAATTTTAAAAAACACGGAAAAAAGATCCCAATAGACTTTAAGTCCTTTCATTTTACTTTTCCTTTATGAAAGTGAATTAACAATTCACAAAAGTAATACTTTGAATTCAATTACTGTTATAAGGTTTTAATGCCGACTTAGTTTAAAAAGATGAAATTGTATAATATATTGTTACATTTCCTTACTTCTTTTTTCAACAAATTTATTTTTGTTAATTAATGAATAATTATTATCTCCATCTTGCTCCGTATCCCGGCTATAACTTGATTGACTTCCGGCCGATGTCAAAACTGTTCCCTCCAGGAAGCTGCACTTACCTCGGGCGGTAGTTTACTGAGTGACAGCCGGAGCTCATCAAAGAAACATATATAACTAAGAATTTATATATATATTCCATTAAACCTGATGTTACATCAAATAATAAATTAATCAAATGGGGGTAACTTATTAGTCATTTTAAATTGTCATAAATATCAAGATTGTTAAAATCTAAGTAATATTATTATATTTGCCATTGACAATTATATACGCATTGTAATTATTTATAAAGAATAATTTTAACAACCAGTAAATGAAAAACTATCTTACATTATTATTGGCAGCGGGAGCAGTTTTGCCTCTTTCTGCCAAAACAATCACGGAGATCACCGGTCCTAACGGTGACCTTGTAGTAAAAGTAGATCTGAAATCAGGAAAAGCATCTTACACGGTACATTTCAACGGTCAGACAATCCTTGACCCGTCTCCTCTTGGTCTTATCACTTCTCTTGGAAATCTTTCAGAAGGTCTGGAGCTTAACGGAGATATCGTGACAGGTTTCATAGATGAAACATACAGCCTTCCTACGGCGAAATTCAGCACAATAAACTATAAGGCTAACGAAGTGATCATCCCTTTAAAGGATAAGAAAAACAACTATTTCAAAGTTGTATTCAGACTTAGCAACAATGATATCGCTTTCAGATATGACCTTCTTCCTTCAAACGGAAAAACATATTGCGTAATAGAAAGAGAAAATACAGGTTTTGATTTCCCTAAACATACGACTACATATATAACTCCTCAGGCACCTCCGGGAGCCGGCTGGGAAGAAACAAAACCTAGTTATGAAGAGGAATATACAATGAATGAGCCTGTGGGCAGCGTATCTAAATACGGTGTAGGTTATACATTCCCGGCTTTATTCAAGGTAGGTAAAGACTGGGCTCTTGTCTCTGAGACAGGAGTTGACAGCCGTTATGCAGGATGTCGCCTTGGTGAATCTTCAAAAGACGGTCTTTATATGATCGAATTTCCTCAGCAGGGTGAAAACAACGGTATAGGTTCTTCTGAAATCGGAATGACACTTCCCGGACATACTCCGTGGAGAACTATCACTGTAGGCAGTACATTTAAACCTATCGTAGAGTCTACAATCGCTCTTGACGTTGTAGAGCCTCTTTATGAACCTTCACAGGAATACAAATACGGAAAAGGGACATGGAGCTGGATCGTATGGCAGGATGAAAGCTGTAATTATGACGATCAGGTGACTTTCATCGACCTTGCTGCAAAAGCAGGTATCGAATATATCCTTATCGACGCTCACTGGAACTATCAGATCGGTTACGACAGAATGCCGGAACTGATTAAATATGCACAGTCGAAAGGTGTAGACGTATGGTTGTGGTACAACTCTAACGGATACTGGAATAATGCACCTCAGGGCCCTAAAGGTAAAATGGATAAATCATATATCCGTCAGAAAGAGATGCAGTGGATGAAAGATCTTGGAGTGAAAGGTATCAAAGTTGACTTCTTCGGAGGAGACAAACAGGAAACAATGAAGCTTTATGAAGATATTCTTAATGATGCTAACAACTACGGTCTGATGGTTGACTTCCACGGTACTACACTTCCACGCGGATGGGAAAGAATGTTCCCTAACTTTATCGGAAGTGAAGCGGTACTTGCTTCTGAAAATGTATATTTCGAAGATTATCATGCGAAGAAACAGGTTCTTAACAGTACTATCCTTCCGTTCACACGCGGTGCGGTGGCTTCAATGGAATACGGAGGCGTATTCTTAAACGAATATTTCTCTAAAGACAATAAAAGCCGTCACAAACGTTATTCAACAGATGCTTATGAACTTGCAACACTGGTACATTACTTCTGCCCTGTTCAGTTTCTTGCCATAACACCAAATAACATTGATGACAAACCTCAGTATCTGTTCGACTTTATCCGTGAAGTACCTACTACATGGGATGAAACAAAATTTGTAGACGGTAAAATCGGTGAATACTGCGTTCTTATGCGTCGTAAAGGTGACAAATGGTATCTTTCAGGAACTAATGCTCTTGCAGAGCCACTTAAACTTACAGTAAATGTTCCTGAGCTTTCAGGCAAAACCGTAAAAATGATTCATGACGTTAAAGACCGTAAATCATCAGGTTTTAAAGAAGTGAAAGTCGGCAAAGACGGCAAACTTAAACTTGAAATGCTTAATGACGGAGGTATCGTCGTATTTGAATAAGATTTAAGAATTTATTATACTGTTATATTTTTATGAAAGGCTTCCGATATTTTTTATCGGGAGCTTTTCTTTTTTTATCTGTAAAGTTGTAGCATTTTTCAGATAAAGGGAGAGAGATTAATAAAGCAGTTAAATAAAAAAAGCCCTCACGAGAGGGCTTCAAATTGTTGCAATATAGAAAGAGGTTATCTGAAACAATTTATTTATATTATAAAAATCAGAATCTGACAATCAGATCACCACCGAAGGTAAGAGGATTACCTTTCTGTGCAAGTTTATTTCCCATACTCTGGAAATAGAATGCCTGATATTTTTCGTTTGTAAGGTTTCTTCCCCACGCTGCAAGTTCTACAATTCCTTTTCTTACACTTACACGCCCGTTAAGAGTCCCGTAGAAGTCCTGATAAGCTGAATTGTCTTCTACCCAATAGATGCGGCCAGCTCCTGCATAACTTACATTGAAGTTCATATTATCAATAAACTTATTTTTAAAGTTTAAGGAGTAGTTAGCGCTGACAGACATTGTATGTTCCGGAGCAAACGGTACATGATTATCTTTATAGTCGATAGTAACGATTTCATTGTTCACTTTAGCTTCTGACTTATTTTCTATGAATCGTGCATTTGTGTAACCATAGTTTGCGGCAAAAGAAAAATTATCGAAAGGAAAGACCTTTACTCCCACTTCAGCTCCTAAACTACGCGATTTACCTGAATTCTTTGTTACTCGTCCAAGTCCGTCTTCAGAAAACGACGATATCTGCTGATCTTTCACATCGATATAGAAAACTGCAGCCTCTATCATAAGGCGTTTCTTAAAGAGATCCATGCGCGTTCCTATTTCATAGTTCCAGCTATATTCGGGACGGTATTGTATCTGTTTTTCAATGTCGATCTCAACCACTTTTGCCATCTCCTTTATATTATCAGGAATGCTGTTGCCCATGCCGGCTTTATCTGCCTGGTCAATAAAGGCCTGAATCATTTTTCCTTTTAACTGACCGCTTACAGCATCCGAAAACATCTGGAAATTGTATCCTCCTGCTCTGTAACCGCGGGAAATATTACCATAAAGCATAAAACTGCTGCATGGAGAATAAACGATGTCAAATCGTGGAAGAACTTCAGTATTGTCCATCGCTTTAGATCCTTTGAATCCGATATTAAGTGTATCGGAGAAAGCTGCAAGAGGACGCGAAGCCTGAGGTGTTACCATCGTTACACCTCCGTCGGCATAAGCTGTGGTATAGGTATCATAATCAAGCATCGATCGTTCATAGTCAAGACGTACGCCTGCTGATATTGAAAGTCCTTTTACAAGGAAGTTATCATAAGTAAGTTTTGTGTAGACTGCAGTACCCCATGTAGGAGTTCTGAACCTGCCCTCTATCACCATATTATTGTTAGAAAGCGAATCATACATTACGATCTTATTTGGACCTATCTGAACTTCAGGTATCTTAATATTTGCATTTATCATATTCTGAATACCATCTTTTTTGAAATCGACAGGTGCATCTGTGCGAAGATTCTGATAGAAAGTAAACAATCCTGCAAGCCATTTGAAATTATGATTGTCTTTTGACTTAAGAATTATCTCCTCTGAAACTGAATTTTGTTTCTGTTTCTGATTAAGAGTATATATTGATGCAGGAGTAAAGTCCTGATCAAGTTTCATATGATCGTCAAAATACTGATAACCCGTTGCACTTGTAAGAATCATATTGTCGTATTTCTTTTCAATAAAAATACTTGATGCACTTAAAAGACGCTTATAAGATGACGGATCATTATAGTTCACATCCAGAACTTTATTATTGTCATCTACTATGCCATATGCATAACCGGCCTGTTTACTGTATTCAATATTACTTGAGAAGTTAACTTTTAATGTATTGCTTGGCTTCCAATAAAATTGAATTCTTCCTGTGACAGAAGAAGAAGAATCTGCCGGAGCACCGTTATGTATGTTTTTGAAATATCCATCGTGGGATTGATATTGTGCATTAAAAGTATATGCCAATTTATCATTTACTTTCCCATATCTCGAAAGATTGGCACGGAAAGAATTATAGTTACCATAAGAAACCGAAGCTCTTGTAAAATGATGGTCAAATGGGGATTTCGTATATACGTTTATTAATCCAGCCATTGTATTACGACCATAAAGTGTGCTTTGGGGTCCTCTTAAGATCTCCATTCTCTCTATCTCGAACAGATCGAAGTCGAAGATACTTTTATCAAGATAAGGTACATTATCGACATACAGGCCTACTACAGAATTGTTAGTTCTAGTTCCGATACCTCGTATGTAAATTGCAGTAGTAAGTTTAGAACCATAGTCCGGAATAAAAAAGTTTGGGGCAAGAGATGAAAAATCTTTTATTGATGTAAGATTTTCTTTCTCAATGGTACCGGCATTAAATAGCGATATCGATGAGGGTGTTTCAAAAGCATTTGCTGTCGCTTTAGGGTTTGAAATGACTACAACTTCATCAAGAAGTCGGTTTCTTAGACTTATTGTATCGTCTGCTAAAGCTTCTGCTTTGCAGCATAAGCTAAATGATGTTAAAAAACACAATACCAAATTGATTTTTCCGGGTTTCATGAGTCTATTTGTTATAGATTCTACTTTTACTTAATTAACGATACAAAATTCGTATTAATTAATAACGCTCACAATCACTATTTATAGTGATTTACAATATTTGATGTTTATTCAACCAAAAGAATTTAAATATTGTTTTATTTTAGCATAAAATTTACAACCAATATTATATGACTGAATTTACCGAAGAAACTTTGATTCTTCAGCTTCAGGACGAAAAGACAAAACGAAAGGCTTTTACAGAAATAATAAACAGATATAAGGAACGCCTTTACTGGCAGATAAGAAAAATTGTTATATCTCATGAAGATGCAGATGATGTTCTTCAGAATTGTTTTATGAAAGCCTGGCGCAATATTGATAATTTCAGAGGAGATTCTAAATTATCGACCTGGCTTTTCCGTATAGCTGTAAACGAAAGTATAACATTCATAAATAAATTAAAACAGCAGCAGCAGCTCTCTCTTGATTCAGATGATTCTTTTCTGAGCGACAAACTGAGTTCTGATGATTTCTTTGACGGTGATGAGCTTCAGCTTCTTCTTCAGAAAGCAATACTTTCTCTTCCTGAAAAACAACGTATCGTATTTAATATGCGTTATTTTGATGAGACTAAATATGAAGAGATGTCTGATATTCTCAATACCAGTGTCGGAGCTCTGAAGGCTTCGTATCACATCGCTGCAAAAAAAGTTGAGGAATATATTCTTAGTCATTCTTTAGAATAAATATTCTGTTTTTATAATTAAACTTTTTAAATCTACTGTAGTCTAACTATTAATAATAATATATTCAAAGGGAGTATATTTATTAAACTATCTGCTTATGAACGAATTTGATGAAATAAAAGATTTTGGCACTAAGAAGACCGGCATGAAAGTTCCCGATAATTACTTCGAGGATTTTACTGCCCGTATGAATGCTCTTATAGATGAAGAGGATGCCAAAGAGGAAGAAACTTCTACTCCTAAGATTGAAATGCAGCCTCAGATGCCTTATTCTGAAGCGAATGATCAGATAGAGGATCAGTCTAAAGAGGGTAAAAAGGTTTCTTTTAATTCTGTTTTAAGTAAAGTTAAGCCGTTTATGTATATGGCTGCTATGTATATTGCTTTGTTTATCTGTTTCAAATTCTTTATTAAAGAAACTACCAACCAGGAGTTGAGAGTTGATAACGAAATTTTTGCTGAAGAGCAGTATATAATCGAAGATCAGATGTATGCTTCGATGAATGATTATGATATTATGGAATATTTATATGCTAACGCTGAATAATTATGAAAATGAAGAAATATATAAAGACAATCACCTTAGCGTTATTTTTAGCTTTCTCTTTCAGTATTTTTGCGCAGAATCCAAATGCGCAGGAGAGAAAAAAATGGCACGAAGAATTTAAAGTAAAAAAACAGGAGTTTATTACAAAGAATCTTGATCTTACACCGTCGCAGTCGGAAGCATTTTTCCCTGTATATTGGGAACTTCAGCAGAAGAAAATGGAACTTCAGAAGAAAACAAGGGATCAGTTTTCTAAAATAATGGATAATCCTAAAGATCATACCGATAAAGAATATGTCGATATGGCAAATTTGATGGCGCAGACTAAGGTGAAAGAAGCAGAACTTGAATTACAGTATATAAAGAAATTCCAGAAGCTTATTCCGGCTAAAGCATTGATGAAACTCCAGTTTGCCGAACTTGAATTCAATAAAACTATGATGCAGAGAGGTCCCGGTCCAAATCAGCGATCAAATAAAAACAGTTCGAACTCTTCTGATAAATCAAATAAGAAAAGCAACTAATTGTCTTAGGATAATTAAAGTCAATAGGAAGGGTCAGTAACATTACATAAATATAGTAATGAAGATATCTCCGTAGAATGCTACAATGCAAAAACACTTGAAGATGTAACATTACATAAATATAGTAACGAAGATATCTCCGTAGAATGCTACAATGCAAAAACACTTGAAGATGTAACATTAC
>CAMTON010000003.1 GCA_947074105.1 uncultured Bacteroidales bacterium | reverse complement strand
TAGGTCTTTTGATCTCAAGAGTGAATAAGCTGATCAATATAAAAGGCGGATTCTATCTGACTTCGCTTATAATTGCCGCAATCCTTGTTATGCCCAGAATCGGCGGATATCAACATATGTGGATGAACGGAGCTTATGAGGCGTTATGTGTATTGCTGTTGTTTCCTCTTATCGTAATGATTGGTGCGGGAAGCCGTATAGAAGGAAGAAAGTCGGTAGCAGCCTGTAAATTTTTAGGAGACATATCTTATCCTTTATATATAACTCATTTTCCTTTAATATATATGCAGATAGCATGGGTACGCAACCATCCTGACGCTCCCACGGGAACACATATATTCCTTGGGATTTCAATATTCTTTATTTCAATAGCCCTTGCATATGCATCGTTAAGGCTTTATGATGAGCCGGTCAGAGAATGGTTGAGAAAACATATTTTAAGTAAAAGTAGAAGCAGAAAGTAGATCTGAGTGATCAGGTGTACTTCTAAGGTTTACCGTTTGAAGAAAAATCTTCGTGCGGTAAACCTTTTTTATTTTTATGGAAATTCTATCTGAGGATATTAATATTCCCATTTGATAAAAAACAGCCTTAATAAATTATTAGTAGTGTCGTAATCGGAATTTTATTAATAAACTTGCGGTAATTAATCAGTTTTTATTTACTCAATTTCTGCCTGGCTGATTATAAATCGAAAAATACTAATATTAATGAATAACGGATTCCGAAGCTTTCCAAATTACATTTCTTATATATCAGAAGAAGAATATACAGTAGTTGATTCGTATTGTAAATTACTTGATACTGTCTCAAGAGTGACAAGGCAAAGCATATATCTTGTAGATTTTTACAAAGGAAGAATAACCTATATATCGGAAAATCCTATAATTCTTGCAGGAATTTCGCCAAAAGAGATTAAGGAACTAAATAAGAACTTTAATGAAAAGAAGATCTCTGAAGAAGAAAATCGTATGATTATTAAAATAACGGCTGAATGGTTAAAGTTTATGGAGAATATTCCGGTTGAAGAAAAATGTCTTTATTCGGTCAAATATGATTATGAAATTAATAATATCATTCTTAATGTGTGCATGTCTCCGGCATTTTTAAGTAAGGAAGGTCGTCCATGGCTGGTACTTTGTAACAGTATGATTTCAACAAATGCAACATCAGGAAATGTCATCATAAGCAAAGAGAAAACATCAAAAATATGGAAATTCTGTTTTAAGCAGGACAAATGGGAAGAAAGTAACTGTATAAGTTTTTCAGAAATTGAGAAAGAGGTACTTAGATTGTCTCTACAGGGAAAAAAAGAGAAAGAGATATGCCGAGAGATATATCGTTCTATAGACGGACTTAAATCGATGAAGAAAAAAATATTCAAAAAGATGGAAGTTGCAAATATTACAGAAGCTGTTTCATATGCTATTAACCATGGTGTAATATAAAAAGGAAATCACTCTTTAGTGTGTTTTTTGAGCTATAAAAGAGGATTTAACCTGTTCCGAAATTCTCTATATGGGCTAATTCTTAGATTTGCATTGTGGATTAATTTTATATAGTTAAGCAAATTAATAAATGATGATTATTGATTTTTTCCTAAGATCGCATATAGAAAATAATATATATGATAAAAGTAAAGATGATTGTATCGAAAATAATAATGATCTTAAATCGTTTGTCTCTTCCGTAAATAATCTCGAAGATAAATTGAGAATACCATATTCCCTTTATATCTCAGGATATAAGATAAAAGATATTGCGAAAAAACTTAATCTCTCTGTGATCACTGTGGCAATAAGAATTTATAAAGCGGGGAAAAGCATAGATTAAACATGATGATAATCGGGATATATTTTTTTAGATTCTAAGTCAGGAATAATATTGTATATTAACTTTGGTATTTAAAGCAGAATACTGATGTCAGAACAAAGTTCAAAATATACAGGATGGAATCCATGGCACGGATGCAGAAAAATAAGTGAAGGATGTAAATATTGTTATGTTTATCGTCAGGATGAAATGTATGGTTCCGATATAAGCAGCAGCGAAGTCAGAAAAACAGGAAATTTTGATCTTCCGATAAAAAGGAAAAGAGATAAAAGTTATAAGATTGAATCCGGATCACTTGTATTTACCTGTTTTACTTCTGATTTTCTTGTGGAAGAAGCTGATGAATGGCGTATGGAAGCCTGGAGAATGATCCGGAAAAGGCAGGACTGTATGTTTATATTTTTCACAAAACGAATTCACCGTTTCAACCAATGTCTTCCCCGTGACTGGGGAGATGGTTATGAGAATGTAATAATCGGATGTACTGTTGAAAATCAGAAAATGGCCGATTATCGTCTTCCTTTATTTCTTTCTCTTCCCATAAAGCATAAGCTGATAATTGTAGCTCCTATCATTGAAAAAGTGGATATCTCTGCTTATCTGGATGAATCTATAGAAGAAGTTTCGGTAGGCGGAGAGTCGGGTATTAATGCAAGAGTTTGTGACTATGAATGGATAATGTATCTCAGGCAACAATGCATAAGCCGTAATATAACATTTCATTTTCATCAGACCGGAGCAAGGTTCAGGAAAGACGGTCGGATGTTTAATATAAAAAGGAAATTCCAGAGGTCGCAGGCAGATAAAGCCGGGATTAATTTTGATGCTCCACAACATACCCGAAATGTTATTATACCTGATGAAGATTCTCTGAATTAAAAACTCTGAATAACCTTCAAAAACAATAATTATTAGGCTCAGAATATTAAGAATCTTTGAACTTGCTTATATATTTAATTATCAACAATATATATTGGGGGATGTTATAATTGTGTATGGTTTTTATTTTTTAATTAAAATGACTAAACAATGAAATATCTAACAAATGATAAGCTTGTAATTGTCGGTGCTGCCGGAATGATAGGTTCTAATATGGCACAGACCGCTTTAATGATGAAACTTACGCCTAATATCTGTCTTTACGACCCTTACGGTCCTGCATTGCAGGGAGTGGCTGAAGAATTGTTTCATTGCGCATTTGAGGGAGCCAATATTACATATACATCAGATATAGCGGAAGCGCTTAAAGATGCTTCTTATATTGTTAACTCAGGCGGTGCTGCACGTAAAGCAGGAATGACAAGAGAAGACCTTCTTAAAGGAAATGCAGAAATTGCAGCTCAGTTTGGTAAGGATGTGAAGAAATATTGTCCTGATGTTAAACATATAGTGATTATCTTTAATCCTGCCGATATTACAGGACTTATAACATTGATTTATTCAGGTCTTAAACCTACTCAGGTCTCAACACTTGCCGCTCTTGACAGTACCCGTCTTCAGTCTGAGCTTTCAAAATATTTCCATATTCCGGCTTCCGATATTGAAAATTGCCGTACTTATGGTGGTCATGGAGAACAGATGGCGGTATTTGCTTCTACAACCAAAGTTAACGGAAAACCTCTTACCGAATTAATCGGTACTGAAAAACTTCCGACTCAGGACTGGGATGCTTTGAAAACAAGAGTGATTCAGGGAGGTAAGAATATTATTGAATTGCGAGGTCGTTCTTCATTCCAGAGCCCTTCTTATATTTCTGTAGAGATGATCGCTGCAGCTATGGGCGGTCCTTCTTTCAAATGGCCGGTGGGATGTTATGTATCAGATAAGAGATTTGATCATATAATGATGGCAATGGAAACGACTCTTGATAAGGGTGGTGTCCATTATAAGGAAGTTAAAGGAACACAGACTGAAGAACAGGATCTTGATCACAGTTATATCCATCTTTGTAAACTTAGAGATGAAGTGATTGAAATGGGTGTACTTCCTCCTATCTCGGAATGGCATTCTATAAATCATAATATAAAATAAACTGGATTCATATAAGTATATTGAAATTTCTATTTATAGTGACAAAAGCGGAATTATAAGTTTCTGCTTTTGTCACTATTTTAATTTTAATCGTTGCATTAAATGTAGCTTTAATAATATGCAGTGAAGAATGACTTTTAGAAAAAAAGATGTTTCTCGAAGTAGAGTTAAAGATGTTAAATCGTGGTTTTATGTGGTAATATGTCTTATATATGCCCAATAAAGAGGAAAATAGTTGTTAAATTGTAAATAATAACAGAAAATAGTTTGCGGGAATGAGAATCTGTTTAAATTTGCGAGAAGTGTAATATTTACTAATATAAATAAATATTTACATGGTTGTGTTATTTTATATTACTCGTATTATTTAAACTATTCATTCATTATGAAGAAATCTGTGATGATTTTATTAACACTGGCAGCGTTGAGCGGAGCCGGCGAGATTTCTGCGTCTAACGAAAGTTACGTACCCTATTATCCCTCAAAAGCAGAATTGAGTGAGATATTGCCTTCTTCCGATTATTCAATGTTTACGCCATCGTCGGTTTATTCTCTGCAGGTAGAAGCACAGGCAGGAGCATATATTAAGATCTGTGATGAGAAATTTCAGGGATTTGTGTTTGAGCCGGAAGAAAGCGGCATTTATCGTTTTGTGGTGACCGGTACAAATGTTGACGTATTTAAAGAAGGACATTATGTAGGTTCTATAACGGTAGCAGAACTTGAAGATGCCGGTCAGATAGTATTTCCTGATATTTACGGTTCTCTTATAGGCAACAATGACGGAGTAGATGCTACTGATCCAACCGAAGAAAATCCGGAAGGAACAGCGTGGAAAGCTGAAACTTTCAGTTGGAGTGTCGTTGACGATGCTTCTGCAAAGACAGGTATATACAGTGAAGAAAATCTTTTTAAAAATCCTGGTTTTGAAACGGCTGCGATGCCGGAATCTGAAGATGATGTAGTAGTTTCTGATGACGGTATTATTTATATTCCGGCGGATTGGTTTTCAGGAAATTTCGGTCCCAGCGCAGGTGCAACGGCTGTATTAACTGATTATACCGGAAGCTGGTGGGGCGAAAAAGTAGCTTTGATCAATAATAAAAAAGAAGGAAACGGTGTACTTCAGCATCATGGATGGAATAATGAAACATCTGGAAAATACTTCGGTCAGAATCTTGAAAATCTTGTAAAACCTAATACGACATATCAGATTGCTTTTTCTGTATGGAATCATAGTGATACTAATTCCGGATCATACACTGCGAAGTTGGGTACGGAGCCAAATGATGATTCTATTCTTTCTTATACATGGACACAACCTTCAGGAGCATATACTCAGCATGATGAAAAGATTGCATTTACAACACCTGATTTTGAGGTTACCGGAGATGTCTATTTTACTATAATAAGAGAAAATAATGTGATTGCTCATTTCGACCGAATGACAATGGTTGAAGCGACTTCTGCTCCAAATGTAAAAGGAATTTCGGGAAGCGGATTTACAAATGTAAATTATGAGCCGAATGAAGCTTTTGCTCCGGTGATTGAACTTCGCGACGGAGAGGTATTGGAAATGACCCGTATGATTGTAAATCCGGATAATTTACAGGGCAGTACCGGTTGGTTTGGAAATAATAATGTTACATGGGGACAGCATTATTCTATGCTTGAATATGAGGCGGGAACACCCGAATATGATGCGGCATCTTCAAAAAGATTCCTAAATATGTGGAGTTGGGAGCCGTTTTCTTTCAATTGTTATCAGGATATTGAGGATTTACCAAACGGAATTTACACTATTCAGTGTGTCGCACGTTCAAGCAGTACGGATGAAGGTTTTCTTCTTTATGCGACAGGGCTAAAAGAGTTTACCATTCCTATTATTGTAAACGATAATGAGGCAGAAGAGGGTGCTGAAAGAATAAGTGAGCTTGGTTACGGATGGAATACTCACCGCTTTGACGCTATTGTAAATGAAGGAAAACTTCGAATCGGAGCAAAAGGAACGACAACGGAATATGGTAGATGGTACTCTGTGAGCGAATTCAGACTTTATTATAAAGGGGAGGCTGATAATCAGGAAGTTGTTGAGGCAATGAGAGATAAGATATCTTCACTTATGGAACTTGTTGAAGCTATAAATCTTGATAATCTGCCGATCTTTGCAGAAGATAATCTGAATGACGCTTATCTTCTTGCTTACTCTGAGCTTCGTAAACAGGTTAATGATCTGGATGAAATAACCGAAGTTTATAATAATCTGGAGTCAAATTATAATGATGCTTTAGCAATGCAGATTCCTTATCAGAATCTTATGAGCGCGATTACTGAACTTTCGCAACTTGAGAATGAGTTTGCTAAAGTTGCAGTAGCAGAAGCAAAAGAAATCTATGATTCGGAAACATCGGATGCAGAAGATTTTAAATCCGCTTATGAGACATTATGGAGCAGTGTACTTGGTTATTATAAGAAGTATGAATCGGAAGATCTTTCTTATGAAATAATAAATCCCACAATTGAAGCTGAAGGTGTTTATGATATTCCTGAAGGATGGCTGATGGATCTTGGTAAAGGAAATCAGTATACAAATTACGGAGAACATTGGACTGTAGCAGAAGATGCGTCCGAAGAAAATCTTGCTAACAGATATATCGATTCATGGAATCCTACCAGCGGAGCTCTGATTTTTACAGCTACTCAGGAGATTGTAGGACTTGAACCTGGATTCTATATCCTGACTGCAGCTGCCCGCACAAGCGGAAGCGGATCATATATTTTTGCAAATAATTCTCAGACAGAGATCCCTAACTTCGGAGCTTCCGGAAATATTCTTGGCAAGGGATGGTCGTGGGTTGATGTTCCTTGCGTAGTAGGAAATGATAATATTCTTTCAATCGGAGTAAAAACTGTAGAAGGATGGACAGGAACATGGTTTTCTGCAGATGATTTCTCTTTAAAATATTATCCTGCTACAGAGCTTATCAACAGCATTTCTTCTATCGATACAGATGCTGTAAAAGTATATGTGAAAAATAATCAGGTTGTTGTTGAAGGTGGTGTAGCAACAGCTTTGGTGAATCTTTCAGGAGTGACACTTCCTGTTTACGGAAAACTTACAGCAGGAATATATTATGTTATTGTAAACGGAAAAGCTTATCCTGTATCTGTAAAATAAAAAAACTGATTCTGATTATCTGAATATTAATAAGATAGTCAGAATCAGATATCCGATATGATTCAGCTATAATTATTAAATCATTATAGCTCTGTAAATAGATCAATGTATGTAGTTTAATATTTGTTTAACCAATCCTTATGTTTATGAAGAATTAAATTTAAAATGTCAATTTAAACTCCGGTTTTATAAAGATCGGGTTAGATCAAAACTTAAAACTTTCTTATTATAAACAGACAGGAGCAGAGGGATTATTTCTCTTGCTCCTGTCTTTATTTTATATATAGTCAGATAAAAAAACAGCCTTTTACCGTACTTTTCAGTCAGTAAAAGGCTGTTGATATTTTATTCTGAATCTTTAAAGATATACCAGAGAACAGATTATATTACAGTTCAAGATCACCATTGAATACTTCATGCCAAGGAAGACCCTGTACATTAAGCTGTTCCATAAATGGATCCGGATTGAAATCTTCTACATTCCATACTCCCGGACGCTTCCAAAGGCCTTTAAGGAACATCATAGCTCCGATCATAGCCGGAACACCTGTAGTATAGCTTACAGCCTGAGCTCCTGTTTCATTGTAAGATTCTCTGTGGCTGCAGTTATTATAGATATAATATGTTGTCTCTTTGCCTTCTTTGTCAAGACCTCTGATACGACAACCGATAGAAGTTTCTCCTTCATAGTTTTCTCCAAGAGATCCCGGATCAGGAAGAACAGCTTTAAGGAACTGGATAGGCACGATTTCAACACCGTTGTAATTGATAGGTTCGATGCCTGCCATACCGATATTCTGGATTACACGAAGATGTGTAAGATATTCCTGACCGAAAGTCATCCAGAAACGAGCTCTCTTAATAGTAGGGAAGTTTTTAACAAGAGACTCAAGTTCTTCATGATAAAGAACATAAGATTCTCTTTCTCCGATGTTCGGATATGTAAGAGGCTGATGGATTTCGTGTGGTTCTGTTTCAACCCACTGACCGTTTTCCCAGTATTTACCTTTCTGAGTAACCTCGCGGATATTAATTTCAGGATTAAAGTTAGTTGCAAAAGCTTTTCCGTGATCACCACCGTTGCAATCTACAATATCAAGATATTGCATTTCGCTGAAATAATGTTTTGCGGCATAAGCAGTGAAAACACCTGATACTCCCGGGTCAAAACCGCAACCAAGAATAGCAGTAAGACCTGCATCCTCAAAGCGTTTTTTATAAGCCCACTGCCAGCTGTATTCAAATTTTGCTTCTTCTTTAGGTTCATAGTTCGCTGTATCAAGATAGTTTACTCCGGCTTTAAGACAAGCCTCCATAATAGTAAGATCCTGATAAGGAAGAGCTACATTAATTACGATATCAGGACGATGTTCCTCGAATAGAGCAACAAGTTCGTCAACATTGTCTGCATCTACCTGCGCAGTTTTAATTTTGTCATTACCTATCGCTTTTACCAAAGCATCACATTTAGATTTAGTGCGGCTTGCGATTACGATATCCGTGAAAACATCAGGATTCATAGCGACTTTATGAGCAACAACCGTTCCTACACCACCGGCTCCGATGATCAAAACTTTTCCCATTTCAATAATTAAAGTTTAAAAATTAGTTATTGTATTATAATTTAATTCTTGTGCAAAGATAATATAATTAATTCTACATTCTCATATTAATTAACAAATGAGCCACAGACAGTGGTTCGCCATTGTGAAAGTATTATTGTTTTTTAATTTTAATATTGTTGAAATAGCTGATATTCAGAAAATAAGACAAAATATCATGCAGCTTTATTTTAAGGATTCTAAATCCTTTATCATACATTATAACATCTGATGATTTGCATAAATAATATCTTTGCGATGTTATTTAAGGTGCTTATTTTTAATTTCTTTTTCTCTCCGGGTTTATGAATATCCTAAACAAAAACGAAGCTGCAGCTTTGATGAATCATTTCGCAGAAAACAAAAAACCTTTTATTTTTATTTCTGATTTTGAGATGATTAATAATCATGTTATTTCTCTTGACGAAGTTGATCCGGAATATATAATGTATGACTTCAATGGAGTAAATAATGTTGCATGCAATAGTATTGAATTGCATTCCGATATTAAAACTGCTGTATGGAATGTTTCTCCTGTAACGCCGCAAGAATATGCAGAAAGTTTTAATCATGTAATAAATGGTTTGAAACGGGGAGATTCTTTTCTTGTTAATCTTACTGCTCGCAGCAGGGTTACTACAGATCTTTCATTAAAAGAAATATTCATCAGATCAAAAGCAAAATATAAACTATATATAAAAGACAGATTCTGCTCGCTTTCACCTGAGTCTTTCGTAACTATAAAGGACCGAAAAATCAGTTCTTATCCGATGAAAGGCACTATAGATGCCGATATCCCGGAAGCAGACCGGATTATAATGGATGATATTAAAGAAAAGGCGGAACATGCTACAATTGTAGATCTGATCAGGAATGACCTTGGCATCTGTTCTTTAAATGTAGAAGTAGAACGTTACAGATATATAGATAAATTAAAAACAAATGTCGGCAACATACTTCAGGTGAGTTCAAAAATATCCGGCTTTCTTCCGGATAATCTTGCCGATAATATAGGTGACATAATTTTCAGTATGCTTCCGGCCGGTTCAATAAGCGGAGCTCCAAAGAAAAAGACTATTGAGATAATAAGAACAGCAGAAGGTAAGCCCCGTGGTTATTATACGGGAGTTGCCGGAATCTATGACGGCAATAATCTCGACAGTGCAGTACTTATCCGTTCTATAGAAACAGACGGAGTGGGAAATATGACTTTTCAGAGCGGAGGCGGAATTACAGCAAAAAGCGATATGAAAAGTGAATATGAAGAATTAATAAGGAAAGTTTATCTTCCTGTATGATTACAATGTCCGGATATAACAAGAGCTGTAGGCATAACTGCATCGGAAAAGAAGATATTATAATTGCTTTCTGATTATATTTATTCCGGAATTAAATAAGTAAAATCAATGAATAAAGATATAAATCCTTCTTTTGTTGAAACCGTAAAAGTAGAAAACGGTATTATAAAGAATTTAGATTATCATCTGGAAAGACTTAACTATACGAGAAAAAATATTTTCGGAACAGATAATATTATTATCTGTAAGGATATCGATTTTCCGGAAATAATATCCGGTGATTTATTTAAGCTCAGGATTGTCTATGCAGAAAATATCCTGTTCTCTGAAATGATTCCTTATTCTGTGCCTGAAATCAATAATCTTAAAATTGTAGTTGATAATGATATCTCTTATACTTATAAATCTACAGACAGAAGTGCGATTGACAGATTAAAAATAAAGGGTTACGATGATATTCTTATAATAAAAGACGGACTGGTAACTGATTCTTCTTTCTGCAATGTGGCTTTTTATACAGGAGAGGAATGGATCACTCCATCAACTCCTCTTTTAAAAGGAACAATGAGAAAAAGTCTTATTCAGAAAAATATAATTACTGAAAAGAAAATAAGCATAAACGACATAAAAAAATTTAGCCGTATATGCTTATTTAATGCATTGAATGATTTCGGAACAATAACCGTTCCTGTTTCTGAAATTTATTTTTAATCTTTTATAAGTGTTTTGAACAGACGCTTTCCTGTTTCTGTTTTGACAGAAGTCTTAAAAAGTTTCGGAGCAATATCCATAGAATAATATCCCGACAATATATTTACAATCAGGTCTGCTTCAAACAAAGGCTGAAAAGAAAGTTCCGTCGCCGATTTTGCATTATGATGAGAACCCACCACATCTGATATCCATTTTTTTTCTTCAGAAGAGAATCCTTTAAAATCTTTCAGCAATTCATCTGTTACTTCGATGCCGACCTTTTGCTGATTATCCGGCATAGAATTGCCATATCTTTCTTTTGAAACGGGGCAACCTATATCATGCATCCAGGCTGCAGCATCAAGAAGAGAAACTTCTTTTTGACTAAGTCCTTCTCCGGATGCAATAATGCGAGTATAGCAAGCCACTTCCTGTGTATGCAGAATATCTTCATGAAAATTCGGAAATTCAGCATAATAACTGATAACTAAATCAGCCAATCTGTCGTTAATATTTTCCATTTTATGTAAATTTGCTTAGCTTTTGTTTATAAATAACAAATATACATTGTAATTATATTAACACACAAATAAATCTATTAACACATGAGAAAACTCTTTACTATTTTATTGACTTCAGTCATATCCGGTAATATCTGTGCCGACTCTCTTTCTTCTGCCACATCGTCATGGATGACTTCATTAAAAGGAGAAACGAAAATATGTAGACTTACGATTCCAGGCACGCATGATACAGGAGCTACAAGCGGAGGTTTTGCAGCTAAATGTCAAACCGCTTCAATAAAAGAACAACTTGAATCAGGAATACGCTTTCTTGATATCCGCCTGCAGGCATCTTCGGGAAAACTGGAATTATGTCATGGCATTATAGGAATGGGGACTTACTTTCAGGAAGATGTGATTGATCACTGCAAAGAGTTTCTTGATGAGAATCCCGGCGAAACCATAATAATGAGCATTAAGCATGATAATGGTTCCGAGGCTGATTATCTTTCTCTGCTTCAGGTTTCACTTACTACTGAAGAAAATCAGAATTATCTTCTTAAATCATTAAGACCGACTACTACTCTTGATGACGCACGAGGTAAGATCGTATGTCTTCACCGTAATAAACCTACATGGAATTATTATGGAGGTGCTTTCAACGGTTTTTCAGATAATACTACTTTTTCCAATTCAATAAACAGTTATTACGGTGTAACTACATCTTTCAAAGCTCAGGATTTCTATAATATATCGAAGGGATTTGGAAAAGGTGTTGATTATGACGGAAAATTCTCAGCCGTTACTTCTCTTTTTAATGAATCTTATTCCGACGAATCTAACAGCTGGTATTTTAATTTTACGAGTGCGACAGCTTTAGTTAACCTGGCAGGTCCCGAAACAATAGCAGAAGAAATAGGTCCGCGTGTTTCAGAATGGTTATCAGATAAAGGAAAAGGATATTACGGAGTTGTAGTGATGGATTTTGCAAATTCTGAAAAAACTTCAGGTCCGGAAATGACAGGGTTTCTTATAGATTGCAATAAGAATTATTCCGATGCCGTAATTAATAATATAGAAACTCCTTTGACTGATAACTTTGAAATATTAATAGAAGATAATACAGTCAAAGTAAACGGCTCGTCACAGATTCCGGAAGTATACACTTTGCTTGGGAAACGAGTTTCCGGAAAACTTACTTCCGGCGTTTATATTGTTAAGGTGGGATCTAAAGCAGTTAAAATAAAAATATAAAAAATCACCTGCAGAATATTTTCTTTGAATATGTTCTTATTATATTCAGAAAATATGTTCCATATATTCAAAAAAGCAATAAGCCTCAATCTGCATAATACAGATTGAGGCTTATTGCTTTTTTATTAGTAGTAACATACTTTATTAATCTTCCGTTGATATACAAAGAATGTAAAAAAATATAATGAAATTTAGTCCAACAGAATAGAATAAAAGTCCAATGATGTGGGTAATGTGTTTAAAATCAATGAGGTGAATTTATTTTGGATTATATTTAAATTATACAAAAATTACAAAAATATAGACATTTGTTTCATTCCGGACATTCTTAAAACGTTAGATTTGTCTCAATCAAAAACCAAAAAAGTTGAAATATGCCTTTTTTACTCTACGAGGCATATATAAGTAAATGTTGAAAAAAGTGATGATTATTATCGTTTCTGTTTCTGCAGAACAGGCTAACTACAGTAATTAACGAACTTTTATTTTTCGCTTCATCTAACGTAATAAAAAACAGATTAACAAATTATCATTTATCCGATGAAAAGAATTCATTGGCACTCCCTGTCGTATTCTTTTTTCCCGGATTCCACAACAACTAACACTCAAAAAGTATGGAAACACTCATGAATCGAACTCTCTCAGCTCGAAGTTTATTGAGAACTACCTCTTGTGTCTCTCTGATAGCATGTCTGGGTTTCAGCCCTACTGCTACAGCCTCCGAAACTTCAGTAAGTACTGTAAACATGGTCTTACAACAAAATGGAATAACAATATCCGGTATCGTAAAAGATCAGAACAATGAACCTGTTATCGGCGCCAATATTGTGGAAAAGGGGACTACAAACGGAGTTTTTACTAATCTTGATGGAGGATTTACACTTAACGTTGCCGGAAAACAATCAATACTTAAAGTTACTTATGTCGGCTACAATACAGTAGAAATTCCGGTAGGAGACAAAAAAATCGTCAATGTGATATTGATGGAAGACAGCAAAATATTTGATGAAGTTGTTGTTGTTGGTTACGGTACTCAGAAAAAAGCAACTCTTACAGGTTCTGTTTCTCAGATTTCCGGAGATGATATTAAAAAGATCTCTACAACTAATATAAGTAATACATTGGCCGGAAAAACGGCCGGGATTATTGCTAATACCCGTTCCGGTGAGCCCGGAGCAGATGGCGCTGATATCCTGATCAGAGGTAAGGGGACGCTGGGAAGCACATCACCGCTTATCGTTGTCGATGGTATTGCAGACAGATCATTCAGTCGTCTTAATCCTGAAGATATTGAATCTATATCGGTACTTAAAGATGCTTCCGCAGCTATTTACGGAGCACGAGCCGCTAATGGTGTAATCCTTGTAACTACAAAACGTGGTAAAGAGGGAAAAACTCAGGTTAACTACAACTGTAGTTATTCCATTTCTCAGCCTACAAAAATTCCGAAGATGCTGAATTCACATCAGTATGCTACATATGTCAATGAATATGATGCCGATCCGCGACATGCACAGGGAGGAATCACTTACTCTGATGATGTTCTGCAGCATTATCTTAAAGGAGATGACCCTCTTAATTATCCTGATACCGACTGGTGGGGAGAGGTAGCTAAGGAATGGGCCGGAAAGACAGAACACAGTCTTTCAATAAGCGGCGGAACGGATAAAATATCATTTTATTCTTCTGCTCAGTTTATGTGGCAGGACGCTATATATAAGAAGAGTGCACAGGATTACAAACAGTATCAGTTTGTAACAAATGTAGATGCCAAACTTACCAAATCTATCCGATTCGGTATGGATATCCTCGGCCGTCAGGAAGTAAGAAACCGGGGTATATATTCCACTCCGTATCTGTTTTCTTATTTCCTTACCACTTTTCCGGGAAGTGCTCCGTATTTTCCTAATGGTTTACCAAGAGTAGGATATGACGGAATCACGAGAAATGCAGCTGTCATGGTTACAGATGATCCGGGATATAACAGATATACTTATAATATCCTTAACCTGAAACCGACCTTACACATCGATCTTGATGTTGTTACAAAAGGTCTTTATGTTGAAGGTTACGCAGCGATGGACTTCCATTTTGATTATGGAAAACAGCTTAATCAGCCATATGATCTTTATTATTATGACCGGTCGTCTCAGGAATATCAAAACAAAAGAGATGATACAGGGCAAATCAGCCTTAATACATGGGCTTCATATTATAACACTATCACCCTTAACGGAAGAATAGGTTATAAAAGGACATTTGCCGAAAAACATAAAATCGATGCCTTTGCAGCTTATGAGCAAAGTCAGTATAATTACAGCACTCTATCGGCCTACAGAACTAACTATCTGTCAACAGCAATTCCGGAAATCTTTGCAGGAAGCAATATTCCTGAGGATAAGGATAACGGCGGTTACTCTAATGCAACAGCAAGATGTAACTTCTTCGGACGTCTGAATTATGGATATAAGGATAAATATCTTGCTGAAGTAACATTGAGATATGATGGTTCGATGAACTTTGCCAAAGATCAGAGATGGGGACTTTTTCCTGCCTTTTCTCTTGGCTGGGTGATTTCGGAAGAGAGCTTCTTTGAAGGAGCTAAGGATTTTGTCAACTTCCTGAAACTTAAAGGTTCTTATGGAAAGATGGGTAATGACAATATCGCGGCTTATCAGTTTCTGTCACAGTATAAATTTACAGGAAACAGTGCTTACTTCGGAGCAGGAGAAGACGGAGCCATCACACAGGGATTTTATCAGGCAAGAGTTGCTAATCCTCTTGTGACATGGGAAAAAGCTCAGACTACAAACCTAGGTTTCGCATCTCAGTTCTTTGACGGAAAATTAAGCCTTGAATTCGATTGGTTTAAATCAGAAAGAAATGATATCCTTTGCTATCGCAGTGCATCGATTCCTTATTACGCAGGTATGAGTCTTCCTCAGGAAAATCTTGGGAAAGTAAACAACTCCGGTATTGAAGTTGTAGCAGGATACCGCAACAAAATTGGAGATTTTGAATGGGGGATAAGCGGAAATTTCACTTATGCTGAAAACAAAGTGAAATATATGGATGAAGCAGCAAGTACACCGGAATGGCAGAAGACAACAGGTCATCCTATTGACGGAATAATCCTTTATGAAGCAGTAGGTATATATCAGAATCAGGATCAGGTCGAAGCCACTCCTCATATTGACGGAGCACAACCGGGCGACCTTATTTATAAAGATACTAACGGTGACGGCAGAATTACATGGGATGATGCGATCCGTATCGATGAAACTGCTACTCCGAAAATTATCTATGGGTTCACTCTTAACGGAAGCTGGAAAGGAATCGACCTTAACCTTTTCTTCCAGGGACAGGCAAAAGCCGTTCAGCTTGTGCAGCCTACAATGAATATGGCGGTTGATTTCTATGACGGAAGATGGCGTACCGACAATACTGCCGAAGAAAACATTAACGCGAAATGGCCTAAAGCATTTATCAAGCAGACTTATGGTGATACATGGAACGGTTCTGCCTCAACATGGTGGCTTCGCGATGCAGATTTCCTTCGTTTGAAATCAGTTGAGGTAGGTTATACACTGCCAAAATCCTGGACAAAAAACATCGGTATCGAAAGAGCCCGTTTCTATGTTAACGGAAATAATCTGTTTACAATAGATAAATTCAAAATCGGAGATCCGGAAGCCGGAACAACAAAAAATGACAGCGGTTATGCTATCAACTCTAACGGAGTCCTTAGTTATCCTCTTCAGCGTATGTTTACTTTCGGAGCTAATATCACTTTCTAATAACTGTTTAAAAATACCTGAAAATGAATAAGATATTTTTATATATAGCAACTGCGATCACGGCTGTAGGTATGACCTCCTGCCTCGATATATTAGACCAGGAACCCCTTGATTCATATACGGATGACGCTGTCTGGAGTGATCTGGCACTTTCTGAAACATATCTGAACGCTCAGTATATGAACCTTTGGGCTGAAAATATGAAAGGGACACGTTTTGCCCATTATACAGATGAGGTTTATCAGAAACATACCTATGGATCGGAAAATGTGACACAGGGTCTTCTTTCTTGCGACAATCCGGCAATCGGCTGGGATGATACTATGTGGGATCCGTGGTATTCCTATTATCAGTATATAAGTAAGATCAATCTGTTTCTTGAAAGGATTGATGACGTGCCGGGTGATGAAGAGTACAGAAACCATCAGAAAGGTCAGGGCCTTTTTCTGAGAGCCTGGAATTATCATATGCTTTATTCTCTTTTCGGAAGAGTGCCGATTGTAGACCATACCTATTCTCTTGATGCTACATTCGACAAAACACGTCAGGATCTTGATGTAGTCGCTGATTTCATAATCCGTGACTGTGATGCAGCCGCTGAACTTCTCCCTCTGGAATATTCAAAAGGAAAAGATTTCGGACGTGCAACCAAAGGAGCCGCTCTTGCTCTTAAATCCCGTGTATTACTTTATAAGGCAAGTCCGTTGTTCGGTACTCCTTCTAATGAAAAATGGAAAGCAGCTGCTAATGCCGCAAAAGATGTAATGGATCTTGGCAAATATTACCTAAAATCTGTTTCAAGCAGTGATGAATATAGCGCATTGTTTTATGACGAAAGAAATCCTGAAGCGATCTTTATGAAGCTTTATGATCCTAAATACGGTTCGGGAAGCAATATGAGCTTTCTTTATCAGGCACCCTGCGGAATAGGCAACGGTTTTCAGGGATGGGGTAACTTCAATCCTACTCAGAATATAGTTGATAAATTCCAGATGGCTGACGGAACGGATCCTGAACTTAAGACTTATTATGATACATATCCATGGTATGGCCGTGAAATCAGATTTTATTCCGCCTTTATTCTTGACGGTGATGAATGGGGTTATGCTGCTGACAAACGTGAAGTAGAAATTTACTTCGGAGCAGACGGCCTTCCTAACGGAAAAGACAGCGGTGGTGGTGAATACTGGTGGAATGCAAGTAATACGGGATATTCGATGCGCAAATTCATGGATCCTTCATATGATTCAAACAGTACTACGATGCATACTTCTCCATGGTTCTTTATGCGACTTTCAGAGATATATCTGAATTATGCAGAGTGTCAGATTGAACTTGGAAATACCGGTGAAGCACTTGAATATATCAATAAGGTAAGAACAAGAGCTTTGCTTCCGGATGCTACAGGTGAGAATATCCGTAAGGAATATGAATATGAGAGACAGATGGAGCTTGTATTTGAAGGTCAGCGCTGGTTTGACCTCAGACGCTGGAAAAGAATGACAGAAGAATACAGCAAGCCTATTTATGGAGTTTCTATCTGGAAATATCTTAATGAAGACGGCACTACTGTGAAAAGATACTGGACCGACAATGTAATTTCTACACGTGTCTTTAATAATGAAAAATTATATTGGGTACCTGTTCCGCGATGGGAACTTAACCGCTCGAAACTGATTGACGGAGCTCCTTATGAATAAAAACAGGAGAATCTTAAATCACGGGAATGATATAAAATTAAAATAAGAAAAAAAGTTATGTTAGGAAAGAATATGTTATCACAGTTCACCCTTCTTTGCGGCTTATCACTGATAAGCTGCGAAGATGTGGCAGACAAATACAAACAAGACATTTTCAAACCTGAAAAAGAGGAAGAAAAAGGATATGTAGCCGATTATGACGACGGCGAAAACATATATATCAACGTAAAGATCGCCATTGATAAGAAAGGGTGGGACTCTCAGTCTGAAACATTCTTTAAGGGTAAACTCAAAGAGCAGTGGGAACAGATTAATACAAGGTTTAATAGCTGTGGTCAGAAAGGAAATGAAAAGCTGGCTCGCAATTATATTTTCCAGCCGGATCTTGAAGATATAATAGTTTACGAGGGATGTTCATACTGGGGCAATAATGGCGCAGATACCAAAGTTGTAGCGGCCATGAATAAAAATATCTTTAAGCTCACCGTAATATATGATTTCTTTTATGAGGGAGCTGAAAACGGAGAGTATGGAGGCGGATGCGGCGATTATGACGGAATAGGGACTATACTTGTTATAAATGCTTCCGACGGTGCAAAAGATAAATACAACGATCATTTCGATCAGTATACTTATCGTGCCATAACTCATGAACTGGGTCATTTCCGCGGAGTTATAGATCTTTATGCCGAAGTAATAAACGGAGCAAACAATCAGGTTAACGGTCAGAGTTTCATGCCGACATCATGCCTGATGAATGATATGACATATACTCCGGATTCTGAAAGTAAATGGAGCGATTATGCTGTGAAAATTATCAATAAAGCCGGTGTCGCAAAAGTGCCCGGTATGATAAACAATTATATGTATGAAGATTTTGCCGATGAACTTATAGTTGAAGCAAAAAGCGGTGATCAACCTGTAGATGCAGTTATTAAAATGTATCCTCAGTCAGGCAGTTACGGTAACGGCATACTTTCGACTCCGAAACGTGAGTTTACATTATCTTCCGGATCAAAGACTCTGGATGCACGTTCGGTATTTTTCAACAATCCTGATTATAAATGGGACAGGACCGGAATATTTCTTGTCGAGGCTACATATAACGGAGTGAAGAAATATGAATGGCTAACAGATTATATGCTTCACGATTCCGGGATGAATAATCAGAAAAAATATACATTATCTATTGTTTTTTAATTTGTGGTGTGTAATGCGGGTGAGATCCGGGTTACTGAATCAAAGCAATTAAGGGGCTGATTTTTATCAGTCCCTTTTTTGTGTCTTGATATATGGTAAAATATGCGGGTTAACCGACTGTGTAAATGTATAACCATGTAAAAATGTACTTGATATATGCTAAAATATGCAGGTTAACCGACAAAAACGAAAGCTGTCAGAATTTTGTTTTTAAGAAGTCTGCTTTCCTTATTCGTCAGATTTATTGTGATCACCGGCAGGAGTGTTTCCGAACTCAGGCTTGAATTTTGTCGCCCTGCGCCTAAGGAATGGCCGGACACCGGCAGGAATGCTAAGGAAAATCAGCCGGGAATCTTTATATGAGATAATGTATATCTTCCAAAATTGAATATGGAATAGCTCAGTACAATCAGTCGTCTGCATCAGAAGAGACTTTGTGTATAGATCCGTAAGTATTAAGGACTAAAATAAAAGAGATTAACGTTAAATGTAAAGATACGGACAAGAAAGAGAAGAAACTGATTAAGGTGTTGGACAGATATCTTGAAAAACTTGAGGAATATTACAAAAAGCAGAATATACTCGGAAAAAGGAACAGTTATTCTAAGACCGACAAAGATGCTACTTTCATTCGAATGAAAGAAAATGCGATGAATAATGGTCAGATTAAATCCGGTTATAATGTTCAGACAGGAACAGAAAATCAATATGAGAGGTTGAGTGAAAAGCAGATAGATATCAAAAAGTGGCATACAGTAGAAATGTGATATATATAAATGTTAAAACACGGAAAATAGTTTGATTAAAAGACAAAAAGACTACATTTGCAATTAATATAAATATATATAATATATATATAATTTATGACAAAACTCTCTTCTGACTAAGAATTCTATTGTATTATAATAATGCAATTATTAAATAATAAAGACGATTACTACTAACGAAAATCATAAAATGACATGGAAAATTTACACTACGCTTTCTATACTTATTTTTTGTTTTCCTAATAAAAGAGGAATATTGTGATTGATCATAATAACATCCTTATTACCCCACTTCCCCATAATATATTCTTTTGATTATTAACAATTATATGTGATCATAATATGAATCATATATGGTCTGTATAATTTATTCATTCTTATAAATAAACATATGTAGAATTAACATCGGAATTTTTATGAAAAAAGCAAAATGGATTCCATTATTAGCATGTATGACGGCTATAACCATTTCAAATATTCCGGAAGCAAAATCTATCCCTATAGAAGTGCTGCCGGATATTACTCAGGAAAAGCAAAAAGAAGTAAAGGGAAGAGTCATTGATAGTTCATCGGGAGATGCAATTATAGGAGCTTCTGTAATTTTTAAGAATACCAGCATTGGGACTTCTTCAGACATTGACGGTAATTTTACTTTGAAATATCCGGGAGGAACACAGACTGTAGTTGTTTCATATCTTGGTTATAAAACGAAAGAAATAACTGTAAAGAGTCCTCAGGAATTAACATTTAACCTTGAAGAAGATTTTCAGGAATTAGATGAAGCTGTAGTTGTCGGATATGGTTCTCAACGTAAGGTAAGTGTAATAGGAGCAATTACGACAATTGATGTTAATGAGTTAAAAGTGCCGACAGGTCAGATAAGTAACAGTCTTGCGGGACGTCTTGCCGGAGTTGTCGCAGTACAAAGAAGCGGAGAGCCCGGTCAAAGTTCAAACTTCTGGGTAAGGGGTATAAGTACATTCGGAGAGAATAAGAATCCACTTATTTTAGTTGACGGGATTGAACGAAGTCTGGATTTGCTCGATCCTGAGGATATCGAATCCTTCTCAATATTAAAAGATGCTACAGCAACTGCCGTATATGGAGTAAGAGGCGCTAACGGAGTTATAATAATAAATACGAGGCGGGGAAAAGAGGGAGCACCTTCAATTAACATAAAAATTCAGACCGGGATTATGGAGCCTACGAAGCTGCCAAAGATGGCAAATTCTGCAACCTGGGCAGAGATGTATAATCTTGCTAAGACTTCACGGGGAGAAAAGGCGATTTACACAGCAGATGAAATAGAAAAATACGGTAATCAAACAGATCCATATCTTTATCCTTCAGTAGACTGGCTTGACGAAATTATGAAAGAACGGACAACAGCACAGCGTGCTAACTTAAATGTAACAGGAGGAGGGAAAATAGCACGTTATTATATATCCGGTTCTTTTTATAATGAAAATGGTTTATTCGTAACAGATCCACTTCATGAGTGGAATTCCGAAATAAATTATAAACGATATAATTTTATTTCTAATATTGATGTGAGCCTTCATAAATCAACGACTCTAAAACTTAATGTTAATGGAGCTTTGGAAATGAAGCATCAGCCGGCAGAAAGCATATCTACTATTTTTAATCAGGCACTTAATGTTTCTCCTAATACAGTACCGGTTTATTATCCAGATGAAGACGGTTTTGGAAATCGTCGTTATGCGGAAATGACAGGAGGTAATATTCCTAATCCATATAATACACTTACTCAAATGGGGTATAACGATAATTGGTGGACGAAGATAAACGCTATGATTTCTTTAGATCAGGATTTTTCGGATTATATCACAAAGGGATTAAAAGCAAACGTAAAATTTTCCTTTGACTCAGATGCATGGAATCAGATATTACGTCAGGGTTCTCCACATACGTGGTATGCAAAAAACAGAGATGAATCAGGAAATATTATTTATGAAGAAAATTCACTGGGAGTAAACACATTAGGATATACTTCCTATGCTAACGGAGAAAGAGCATTATATATAGAAGGAAGTCTGACTTATAATCGTCTTTTCTTTAATAAGCATAATGTTAATGCACTGGTTTTATATAATCAAAGGGAATATCAGATTGCTTCCGGAAGCTCTATAGGGTCTTTGCCATATAGAAATCAGGGTTTTGCGGGAAGGATAGCTTATTCTTATGATGACAGATATTTTATAGAAGGAAACTTCGGTTATAACGGTTCTGAGAACTTCGCAAAAGGTCACAGGTTTGGTTTTTTCCCGTCTGCAGCTGCAGGGTGGGTTCTGTCTAATGAAAAAATAATGCAGGATAATTTTTCTTTTATCAGTCTTCTGAAACTTAAAGGCTCGATAGGTCAATCCGGTAATGATAAGATCGGAGGAGGACGAAGATTTGTATATCTTCCGACTATAAACGGATCTTATGGATCAAACTGGGGAACTTCGAATTCCAATATCGGAGGTCTGACAGTGGGGGAATACGCAAATAATAATGTATCATGGGAAACTTCAACAAAAATGAATCTCGGATTAGATGCACATTTTTTCAATGCAATAAGACTACAGTTAGATTACTTTAAAGAACGAAGAGAGGGGATATTTGTACAGCGTAAGTCTATTCCGGATTACGTAGGAGTTACTACTAATCCATGGTCCAATGTCGGAAAGATGAAAAATAATGGTGTTGACGCATCTCTGGAAGTCGATAAAGAGTTTGGGGACTTATTTATCTCTATGAGAGGTACATTCACATTTGCAAGAAATAAACAGATTGATGATGATCAGCCTGATTATATTGATAAATATCGAAACAGAAACGGTCAGAGATATAATCAGCAGTATGGTTTAGTTGCAACAGGTCTTTTTAAAACACAGGAAGAGATTGATAACAGTCCTACACAATTTGGTGTTTCGTATTTGAAACCGGGAGATATTAAATATAAAGATATTAACGGTGACGGCGTCATAGACACAAGAGATGAAGTACCGATAGGCTATTCCAGTATTCCGGAAATTGTATACGGATTCGGAGTAAGTGCGATGTATAAAGGATTTGATTTTTCTGTATTCTTTCAGGGTATAGCAAATACTACATTCTTTTTAGGCGGAGCATATTTCCCTTTTAATTATCCTAATATTGGACAGACTTCTTTTCTTGCGGATCTGGCAAACAAATATTTTGATCCCGCCAGACAGAATTTTGATGCGGAGATACCTCTGTTATATAGTGAAGGCTGGCACGGAAGCAATTATGTAGCATCAACATGGTGGCAGAGAAGCGGAGCTTTTTTAAGGCTGAAAAATGCTGAAATAGGATACACTTTACCAAAATCATTTACAAAAAGCATTCACTTCAAAACTATACGTTTTTTTGTAGCAGGGGAGAATTTACTGACTTTTGCTCCTGATATCAAATTATGGGATCCCGAGACCGGATCTCAGGACGGTCGTGGATATCCGTTGATGAAGACGGTTAATTTCGGTATTAATGTGAACTTATAAAATTGGACAGACTTATGAATACTAAAATAATAATATTTTTATTCTCTATAATTTTGTTTTTCTCCTGCAGCGATTATCTGGATAAACAACCTGATGATATGCAGACTTTAAAAGGTGTATTTGAAAAACGCTCAAGTACAGAACAGTATCTGGCAAACGTATTAAACTATTTGCCCCATCAGTGGGATGCAGTATGTAGTCAGGACAACAGTTATTATGGCTGGCCTTTTGTCCCTGCAAGTGATGAAGCGGAATGGGGTGCTGTAAGAGTATATGCTGTTATGCAGAATGGATCTCACTCTGCTGCAAATCCGGCATTGAATTTCTGGACACCACTTTACAGAGGAATAAGAGAAAGTAATATATTTCTTCAGAATGTGAATAATTGTGTAGAGCTGAAAGAGGAAGAGAAAAAACAATGGGCAGCAGAAGCGCGATATGTGAATATAATGTGTCATTACTGGCTGGCTATGCTTTATGGACCTATAGTTCTTGTAAAAGATGAACTTGTCGATCTGAATACAACAATTTACAGAGAGCGTGATACATGGGAGGAATGTGTTGACTGGATAACAGAGAGTCTTAAAGAAGTAGCAGAATTACTACCTGTAAAACAGGAAGATATTTATGCCGGAAGACCTACAAAGATGGCTGCTTTAGCTTATCGTTCCAGAATGCTGCTTTACTCTGCAAGTAAATTAATGAATGGAAATCCTTATTTCTCATCAATAACAAAAGAAGACGGAACCCACTTGTTCCCGACCCAAAATGATACAGAAAAATGGAGAATTGCAGCTAACGCAGCAAAAGAGATTATTGATATGTGTGAATCCGGAAATGTTCCGTATGGATTATTAACTGGTGAATCGGATGAAGAAAGGCAAAAAGGTATTTATTATAAAAACGTTTTTACGGAAAACTGGAATAAAGAATTGCTTGATGCAAAGGATTTGGGAAATGATGTATATTTTATGGATCTGACACCTGCTCCTAACGGAGAACGCTTCAAAGGACATGCTACAGCATGTGTAACACAACAACAGGTAGATGCTTATGCTATGAGTAATGGATTATATCCTATAACAGGCTATTTAAAGGGAGGTAAACCAATCATTGATGAAACATCGGGATATTCAGAAGATGGATTTTCCACGTTTACAGTTCCGACGTTTGATTCTTATAATGCGGGGTATACGGGAGAGGCATTTGATATGTATAAAGATCGTGAACCACGTTTTTATGCCAGCATAGGATATAATGAAGGTGTCTGGCCAAATACAATGACAGATAAACCTATATTTCTTAATAAGTATGGATCAGAAGGAGCTTCAAGTTCAGACTATAACCGAACAGGTTATCTTGTAACTAAATTCTGTCATCCGGCCTCATCTGTATTTCCTTATTCCTTACAATGGAGACGTACCTGGCCTAACTTCAGGTATGCGGAAGTCCTGCTTAATTATGTTGAATCAAAAATAGAACTTGGCGAAACACTACAAGCTTTATATTATTGGAATATGATACGAAGAAGAGCCGGAGTTCCGGATATTGAAACTGTTTATCCGTCAGTGACAACTGATAAGAATTTAGCAGTTTTTCTTATTCGAAGAGAACGACAGGTCGAATTTGCATTTGAAAATATAAGATGGTTTGATGCAAACAGATGGAAGATTGCAACAGAGACCAATAATAAGGAAGCATACGGTATGAATGTAAATATAACATCTCTTAATAGAATGAGAGAGGAGTATTATATCCGTACAGCATTCGAATCAAGGGTGTTTAAAGAAAACCAGTATCTGCAACCTATACCTCAGACTTCTATTGTAAAGAATCCAAAATTAATACAGAATCCGGGTTGGTAATAAAATCAAAGAATTATGAAAATGAAATATTTAATATTTATATTGTTTTTGTCATTACTATCCTGTGATGACGGCATTGATAAAACTATTTTAGAGCATACATCTTCAAAAATTCATATTACAGAAAGTGGTTTTATAACCAATACAATTCTTGATATGGGTAATGATGAACAGGATTATATCATTTACTTAAATAAAAGCGGATATATAGACAGAGAGGCTAATATAGCTTTTAAATATGCCGAAGAAATAATCGATTCATATATAGAAGATAAAGAAGATATATTTGTCTTGCCATCATCCTGTATAAGTTTTAATGATGACATTATAATAATGGGTAATGATCAGGCATTTTATAAGACAGGTATAAAATTCATCATGCCTCAACTAAGAAAGTTCCGGAAAGATAATCCCGAAAAACAACTTCTTTTACCTCTGATAATACAATTGCGGGATAATGATGAGTATTTGGAGATTACTCATGAAAAAGATTATATAATCTTTAATGTCGATCTTGTAGAGCCATTTGCAGAACTAAAAAATAAAGGTTCCGTTGTACCTGTATCTATAGATATGTTTCGTAATAAGGATTTAAATAAAATATCATTCCCGGTTGAAATTAATCTTCCTTTTGAAAATGAGAAATATGAATTTAATTTTTCCTGCGAGGCAGATCCTCTGTTGCTAGATGAATATAACGATAAATACGGTACAGCTTATGAGATGCTTCCTGAGGTTTACGTTTTACCTGATTTAAAAATAGAGGCAGAGGAACAGTCATGTAAAGGAAGCATAATTATAAATTGTGCTGAACTTCCTTTGTCTATAGGAGGAAGGGAATATATGTTACCATTTAAAATTACGGAATCAGGAAATGAATCAATACCTATTCAGGAAGAAGCCATATGTTATTTTAAGATTAAACTTACAGCAAAATGGAGTGGCTCGTGGAAAAATACAATACATGAAAGTGAATCAGGTATTTCAACAACTCCGGGCAATGTTTATGATACATATCTATATTCAAGACGAGATGCTTTGGAAGAAATAAAAGACTATACAATAGTTTCCGCATTGTCATTTATTACAGATGAAGAAGCCATAATCTGTCCCGGATGGGCAGGGACCATGTTTGAACAATGTTCTCCTATTATTAAAGTTACGGATGAAGATGCGGGTAACGGTAAATTAAAAATTGATATTCTGGCAGGCTGGGCTTATGAAGGAGCCGGTTGGACAAATCCGTCAGTTGCAAATAATAATAGTACATATGATCCTGTAAGTAATGAAATTTATCTGGATTATACCGGAAGTTTTACATGGGGCGATTTTCGTTTTCAGCGAACATTCAGTGGACAAATACCATTTGATTAAATGTATTTAAAGGGTTTAAATAACGACAAAGGATTGGGTTTCTTTATGAAACTCAATCCTTTGTCGTTATTTGATGATAATGTTGTTTTTGAAATAATTTACCTGGTTTGACAGGTATGTCTACCATGCATAATTGAACCCAAATGAAAGAAGTTCTTTATATTGAATATTCTCGATATCCTGACCGCGGCCGTCATCGTATCTCAGATGGATAGCAAGACGTGTTGAAAAGAACTTATTAATCGAGAAATTGAACACATTTTCAAAATCGGCCTGCGACTGTTCATAATTGGTAAAGTAGAACAGACGGGCATTCCAGTTTACATTGTTCGATATCTTCCAGTTTAAATTTCCGGTAAAAGAGGAACCTATCTGACTGTTTGTATGCTTACCTTCGTCAATACCGAAATCCTGCTCGTTAATCTCTTTTATATTGGCTACATATTTCAGGTTATAAGCCACAGGAGCGAAAAGAAGAGAATATTCAAGATTGCCTTTTTTATTCTTTCTTTTGTAGTCCATACCGACACTGAGATTGACTTCAGCCGGAGACAGGAACTGAGATTTAAGCTGATCTGTGTTTGCTATATAGTTGTTGAAGATCTGAGTCTTAAACAATAATGAAGAAGCATAGTACCAGTTTTTTATCGCCTTAAGTCCTAATTTAGTGTTGATCTGCAAAAGATTATCATTCACTCGGAACATACGCATAGTGTCACTCTCAGTGGTATAGAAACCTGTTCTGACGTCAAAAACCGATTCGAATTCTATTTTCCCTTTGGGGTCATAGTGCTTTATTGTCATCTTCTGGAGTCCGAGTATGTTGATATTGCTTTCACCACCCTGATACCAGTTTTCAGATATATAGTTTTGTGTAAACTGAACAGAGCTGTTGAATGAAATTTTCCATCTGTCAGCTTTAGGCAGCCCCATTCCTATAGTGCCGGCCTCAATTTTAGTGCCAATAATCTTTATCGCATTCCTGTTTATCTCGTAATTTAGGACCTGTTCTTTGGGTGGTACGGGAAGAGCATTCCAGTAATAAGAAATCTTACGTGGATGTCTAGCCATAGCTCTGGCCATAGATCTTTCACGAAGTGAATCTATTTCAAGTTCTTTCTCATATATACAAGATATAAGACCTCTGTATTTAGGAGGTAAACCTTTATGTCGGTTTATATCTATATTAAAAGAATATGGATCAATCTTTCCATAAAATATAGCAGGAAGAAGCAGAGGATTGGCATAATCGACTTCTATATCCGTAAAAAGATGGTCGGTGGAAGGGTGATATTTAAGAGAGTCTGCGATAATAGCTTTAGCTGTATCACAAATATCAACGCCACCGGTTTTTGAACGCGAATTTCTACTATTGTTATTTTCGGCAACAACAGAAATAAAAGGCAGAAACAATAATAATGAAATAGTAAAATATTTGCGAAGCGGGTATCTTAAATTAATAAGCATAAATTTTCAAAGAATTAAACTATTTAGAACCAAATACAAAAATAGATAATAAAGCATAATAACAGAAATAAAAATTCTAATTATTGATTAAATCAAATTATATCCGATATTTTTTGTAATTTTGACGTCCGGTATAACATGTATGTAAAAACTATATAAATAATTTCGTTTGTGGAAACAAAATACATTTTCGTAACCGGTGGAGTTACTTCTTCTTTAGGAAAAGGGATAATTTCAGCATCTTTAGCTAAATTACTTCAATCTCGTGGCTATACAGTCACAATCCAAAAATTTGACCCTTACATTAATATAGATCCGGGTACACTGAATCCATATGAGCACGGAGAGTGTTATGTAACAGTTGACGGCCACGAAGCGGACCTTGACCTTGGACATTATGAGCGTTTTACTAATGTAGAGACCACAAGAGATAACAATATCACAACAGGACGTATCTATCAGAATGTAATTCAGAAAGAGCGCCGTGGTGATTATCTTGGTAAGACCGTTCAGATCATTCCTCACATCACTGATGAAATAAAAAGAAACGTAAAACTTCTGGGGACAAAACATAAATTCGATTTTGTGATTACAGAAATCGGAGGAACGGTAGGTGATATAGAATCACTTCCTTTTCTTGAAAGCGTTCGCCAGTTGAAATGGGAACTTGGCAAAAACTGTCTTGTTGTCCATTTGACTTATGTTCCATATATTGCGGCTGCAAAAGAGCTTAAGACAAAACCGACTCAGCATTCAGTGAAACATCTTCAGGAAGTAGGTATTCAGCCTGATATCCTTGTTTTGCGTACAGAGCATGAACTTACTTCTGAGGTAAGAAGAAAAGTTGCTCTTTTCTGTAATGTTGAGCCTAAAGCTGTTTTCCAGTCAATAGATGTGCCTTCGGTTTTCGAAGTTCCTTTGAAAATGCAGGAGCAGGGGTTAGATTCAGTAGTTCTTGAAAAGACAGGCATGCCGGTAGGTGAAACACCTTCGCTTGCTTCATGGAGAGGATTCCTTGACAAGATATACAATGCATCCGATGTTGTAAGAATCGGTCTTGTCGGTAAATATGTTGAGCTACCTGATGCATATAAATCTATTAATGAAGCATTGTTTCAGGCTGCAACTTACAATGGCCGTAAGCTGAAACTTGAGTTTATCCATTCTGAAAAACTTACAGATGAAAATATTGCGGAATCGCTGAAAGGCCTTGACGGTGTTGTCATCGCTCCGGGATTCGGAAATCGTGGTATCGAAGGTAAATTCGTTGCATTGAAATATGCCAGAGAAAATAATATGCCTACTCTTGGTATTTGTTTGGGAATGCAGTGTATGGTGATTGAATTCGCCCGCAATGTGCTTGGTTATTCAGATGCTAACTCTACAGAAATGGACGTTAAGACAAAACATAACGTAATCGACCTTATGGAAGAGCAGAAGAGCGTATCTAACTACGGCGGAACAATGAGACTTGGTGCTTATGATTGTGAGCTTGAAGAAGGATCAAATGCTGCGACAGCTTATGGCTCGACAAGTGTGAAAGAGCGTCATCGTCATAGATTTGAATTTAATAATGACTATAAAGATGAGTTTGAGAAAGCCGGAATGAAATGTGTCGGCAAAAATCCTGAAACAAATCTTGTAGAGGTAGTTGAGATTCCTGAACTTAAATGGTTTATCGGAACTCAGTATCATCCGGAATATACAAGTACGGTTCTTAAACCGAATCCGTTATTTGTAGATTTCATTAAGGCCGCTATCGAAAAATAGAGATAAGTCTATATTTCGTACATCAGAAGATTTAGAATTAAATAATTTATTAACTATAAGAATATTGAAATTATTATTTCAATAAATAATTTTTACGATGGACAAAAACAGTATAACGGGATTTGTTCTTATTGCTTTGCTGATTTTCGGATTCAGCTGGTATAACCAGAAGAATGTAGAGGAAACGGGAGCATGGAATCAGGAAAAAGAAACAGTTACGGCTCTTGAAGATATAGCCGGACAGATGTCACAGGATGCTAATTATGCTGAAATAAAAGCTGCTTCAGATATTTCTGTCGATTCTGCTGCTCTTGCCAGTCAGTTTGGAGCTTTTGCTTCTTCTGTAAGAGGAACGGCGCAGACTATCGCTTTGGAAAATGAAGTTTTGTCATTAACATTCTCAACAAAAGGAGGGAAAATACAAAGTGCTCTTTTAAAAGATTATAAGACATACGAAGAAAAACCTGTAATTCTTTTTGAGGAAAATACCGGTAATTACAGCTTTACGTTTGTTACGGCAAACCAGAGAGTGATCACTACCGATGAGATGTATTTTGATGTTATTCAGAATAAAGAGATCGATGGTAACCAGGTATTGAGAATGCGATTGAATGCCGGAAATGATGCATTCATGGATTTCGTTTATACAATTGCTCCTGACAGTTATGTCATAAATTTCAATATTGAACAGAAAAATATAGCAAGCGTTCTTTCACCATCATCATCTGCAGCAAATCTGATCTGGACACAGGATCTTCGCAGACAGGAAAAAGGGCGAGTATTTGAAGAAAGATACAGTAATCTTTATTACAAATACCTAAATGATGATGTAGACTATCTTAAAGCAGATAAGGATCAGAGAGAAACTATTACAGGATCTTTGAAATGGATCGGATTTAAGAATCAGTTTTTTTCATCAGTTATGATTGCTAAAACAGGATTTTCTAATGCTGTTCTTGATTCAAAAGTTATAAAAGACGGTGACTATCTTAAGAAGTTCCGTTCGGAAGCAGAAATAGAGGTTAACACAAAGGAAAGAGAAATGGCTTCATTTGATTTCTTCTTTGGACCTAATCTTTATCCTCTTCTTCGCGAAATAGATAAACAGTACGGTAATGATTCAAAACTAAAGCTTGATAAGCTTGTGCCGCTTGGAGCAAGTGTATTCCGCTGGGTGAATGTTTATATCGTGATTCCGGTGTTTACTTTCCTTGGAAAATATATTTCAAACTACGGAATTATTATTCTTCTGCTTACCATCTTTATTAAGATGATCATTTTTCCTTTCACATTTAAGTCATATCTGTCGCAGGCAAAAATGAGAGTTGTACGTCCTGAGATTCAGGAAATAAATGATAAATATCCGGGTACTGAAAATCAGATGAAACGTCAACAGGAAACAATGGCCCTGTATTCAAAAGCAGGTATCAATCCTATGGGAGGATGTTTGCCTATGTTGTTCCAGATGCCTATTCTTTTTGCAATGTTCCAGTTCTTTCCATCATCGATAGAACTTCGCGGAGAATCGTTCCTGTGGGCAAAAGACCTTTCTTCTTATGATTCTATAGTAAGCTGGAATACATATATTCCTCTTATCACACCGTATTTCGGAAATCATATTTCACTGTTCTGTCTTCTGATGACTGCTACGAATCTTATATACATTCATCTTAGTATGAGTGCAAATACGATGAATCAGCCGGGTATGGGAGGTATGAAAGTGATGCAGTATATGATGCCTGTTATGTTTATGGTATTCTTCAATAACTATGCTGCGGGATTAAGTTATTACTATTTCGTATCACTTCTTATTACAATCGGACAGACATATATGATGCGTCTTTTTGTAAATGAAGAAAAAATGCTTGCTCAGATGAAAGCAAATGCAAAGAAACCTAAGAAGAAGACAGGTTTCATGGCTCGTCTTGAAGAAGCACAACGCCAGCAGCAGGCTGCTATGCGTCAGCAACAGAAAAACAAAAAATAATATATTCATTATATTGCTCAGAAAGAGCGTGCCGGATTCCGGTACGCTCTTTTTTTTGTTTAAAGTAATTATGCAGGACAGAATGGATATTGAAAAAACAGGTAAAATAGTGATAAAGAATAAGATAAAAGGAAGGATTTATTTTATGTTAAATTGAAATACTTCTGCAGCTGCTTATATAACAAAGAGATTAATTTAAGAAATAATATAAATAATTATTATATAAATTATTGAAATATTACTGTTGGTGAAATTTCAAAGATTTGAATTAAGATAATAAACCATTCATCTTTTTATAGCGTTTTGATTAAAAAGAAAAGGTAGTATTATGAGAATAACAGATAATTTCCCGTTTCTATCAGTTTGGAAAATCTATATGATTCCTCTTATACTGGTATGTTTTCTGAATTATCTGATTCTTTTTGCGTTTTACCTGGATAATCATCTGCCTTTTGTTTTGAATCTCTTTACATTTTACTCAGCATTGACCTTTGTCATGTCTATTATGATATATATAGGAGAGAGGAAAAGTGTAAATAGTTTTTTGGTAAATTATATTTTTTGTAAAGCTGTTAAATTTATTATTTCACTTGCCATACTTGTCATATTTCTTCGCAACGAGCCCTTTGAGTATGAATACGGATTGATAAGCTTAGGTTTGATCTTTCTGGTAACTCAGATTTGCGATAATTATATTTTCCTTAATTATACCGATAAGATAATAATGAGGCTTTATACAATGAATTATTAGATAAACAAAGCAGGGGTGAAATGAAATATTTATTAGGAGATAAGAGTATAATTCTCTGTTAGAAGAATTTTCAAAGAGATATGCTTTGTTGCAGAACATTATTAATGATAACCGCGGAGTTTTATTCCGGTAGTTATCAGTCAATTGATTATGTGCCTTTTATAAATATAAGAGAGTCAGTTCATAAAAAATAAAATAAATATAATTAATAAAGAACTTTTAAACCGAATGATTGTTTTAAACTAAACCATTATAATATAAAACCCTAAAAATGCAACATCTCATAATCATAGCCCATCCAAATCCTCAAAGTTTCAATCATGCGATACTTGAACGGATTAAAGATACCTTGTTGCGCTTAGGCGCAAAAGTTGAGGTTCGCGATTTGTATAAAATCGGTTTCAATCCATGCTTCGGAGAAGCGGATATGAATAAGCAGCACGGAGGTCATGCGCCTCACGACGTTGTAGTAGAGCAAAAGTTCATAAAATCGGCTGATAAGATAACCTTTATCGCACCAATATGGTGGGGATATGTTCCTGCTATACTGAAAGGTTATTTTGACAGAGTACTTACTCATGGCTTCGCTTATACAAATGTAAACGGTGGAGTAAAAGGTCTTCTTGGAAGTAAGAAGTTCGGTATTATTAATACATTCTCAATGGCTAACGTATATCCGGAAGAGAATTCAAACGTTTTTGTAGATAAGACTCTGGAGAAAAATATCTTTGAATATTGCGGTTCTCCATTGTGTTTTCATAAAATGTTTTTCAATGTAAATGACTGTAGTCAGGATAAAAGAGTTGAAATGCTGAATGATGCAGAAAAACTTATTGAGAAATTCGTGTTAGATCCTAATTATTGTCCTTATTTCGGGTAAAGAATTTTATATGAAGAGGATATATCCTCAAAACTTATCTGTATAGATAAAACAAAAAAACAATCACCTTTTTGAAAATGTTGCTCAAAAAAGTGATTGTTTTTTATTTTATATAAAAAGTGGTTCTGATTTAATTATCCTGATCTATCCTGTAGGAAATGAATATTTATTATCTGATTAAATCTGAATCTTATAAAGATAATTAATCTACTATCCCGATATTGTCTACCCATAGAATATCACCCACAGATCCGACATATGCTCCGCCGTAGCCTGCCGAGAATCTCACTATAATGTGAGTAGGAGCCTCATCTTCTGTTCCCCATCCGATCTCAGTGATTTTCTTATTTTCACCGGCAGAGTTTTTACCACAGATGATTCTATCTTCAGATCCTACAAGACCCATATAATCTTCATATCCTGCTTCAGAAGAGATATCTCCATACTGAATAGATAAAGTATAGTCGTTTACCCAATCTTCCTTAGATTCATCAAATCTGACCCATCCGGTACCGATACGTTTGGCAAGTATATTGCCATCTTCATCTTCCCATCTTTTCTGAAGAATAACAGATACTTCCGCAGCATTTTTCCCAGGAAGTTTAGATTTTGAAAAACCTGTAGCTTTCATTCTGCTGCCTCCTGTTTTAGCCTTATAATCAAATTTTATTGCCTGAGGACGTTTGTTATACTCCATACCCTGCATCAGTTTCTGCATAGGGTCTTTACTGTCTTTTACCGGCTCAGCAATTGATCCTGTAAAAATAGTACCTGTCGCAAGAACTTTAAGATTGATAAGTCCTAATACTACAACTTCTTCAAGTCTTGTTTCCAGGCGGGCACAATAGCCGCCATTTCTTTCTTCCGGGAAAACTGTAGAGCTGACTTTTACAATTCCTGCTACTTTAGCATAAACACTGGAAGTTTCCCATGGGGAATCCCCGATCTCTCTTGCTTTTTCGCCTATGATAGTATCGCTCTTACCTATTTCATAAAGAACCTTGTTCTTTCCTCCGATAATGCCGCTTTCCTTGATTTCTCTTCTTACCCAGCTATTCATATCAGAATAGCGGATGTCATTTTTCGCTGCTTCTGACTGAGCAAAACCTGCAATTGCAAGAAGAGAAAAAACGCCCGACAAATAATACTTTCTGAACATATAAAAAATTTTATCGGAATGATTTATTTATAGAGAATATCCCCAGTGATCAAGAGCAAACTTCCAGTTTTTCTCAACAAGTTCAACTGTGCGGGGATCATAATTGTATTTATTTTTCTTGTAGCCTTTTTTCTTATCAAGATATGCTACGATGTCTGCTTCAGCTTCTTTGAATCCCGGAAGATTAAGAGTAGAGTAAATCTTCTTTGTTACATCCAGAGCATTAGCTTCGATATCTTCGAATTTTACTTCAATAAGATTTCCTTCCGGCACAAGAACCTTATCTTCTTCATATTTGTCATACATCGTCTTATAAACTTTAAGAATCTGCTCTTCAATCTGCTCGTTAGAGAAATCCTGAAGTTTTAACGGCTGTATCGTGTTAGTAAAGAATGATCTTGTAGATTCAAAAACCGTATACGGATTACGTACAAGGTAAATGAATTTTGCATTAGGATATATCTCAAGAATTTCCTTTATTCTTGCTGTGTGCGGAGGATTTTTAGAAAGGAACTGAGTGCCGTTGGTGTTATGAAGAGAAATCTTCACAAGGCGACGGAAAGTATCCTGGAATTCTTTTTTATCTTCTGCAGATGCCTTTTTGAAAGTAAGATAATGATCTGTGTAGAAATCCCATTTTTTAGGGAAAAACCAGAAGTTGTAATAGTTCACAGTTGTCATGTTAGACAATGCGAACTCTTCTTCCTGAGGAAGATCCACATTCAGTTCCATATTGTCGGTAGGACGTTTGTCAGGCATAAGGAATGCCATATTCTTTTTAAAGAAAGACTGTCCGAAAAGCATAAGATTCGGGAATACTGTCTGATAAGTAGTATTGTAACCGAAATGCTTGTCAAGAGCCAGGATATTATGAACGAAAGTAGTTCCGCTTCTCCAGTGTCCTAAGATGAATACCGGTTCGTCTTCATACTGAAAATTCAGCTTTTCGATTTTTCTTATTTTTTTATCTTCTATAGGCTGTAAAGTCGAAAGAAGACGACATATAGATTTTGTAAGGAAATATTTGCTTTTAAAACCTTTATCTATGGGTTGACCGGCTGCAGTTCTTTTGAATGTATTCCATTTTGCGCCAACCATCGTATTAACGGGAAGTTTGCTAAATTCTAATAGACCCATTTTATTTAGTATAATATGATTTTTTCTTAATCAGATGAATTATCGCCACTATGATAATTCAATCGTAAATAGTATTTTAGAAGGTTTCGGAAAGGGAATATACCCCTTTCCGAAATATATGAATTTTTATATTCTTCGAATCAGCTCTTCGATAGCTTCAAGATTCGCTTTTTTGATTTTGTAATCAGCATCCTGAGGAATATCATATTTTGTGTCTACACCCGGAACGTCATCAATAAGACCTTCTTCCGCTTTACGGTAAAGCTCTTCATCGCATTTTCTGCAATCTTCAAGAGTTTCATCCATATATACAAGAGTAAATCTTTCTTTTCCTATGATGTCTTTAACCTGTGTCCTGATTGATTCATCAGGAGAACGGAATGCACAAACTGTAATAACTCCCTGAGCATTAAGAAGACGGCAAACATGAGCCACACGGCGAAGATTTTCTGCTATATCTGTAGAAGAAAAATCAAGTTCGTTGGAAAGTCCTGCACGAACCATCGATCCTTCAAGAACAACAACAGTTTTTCCTTCATCGAAAAGACGTCTTTCAAGAACATAAGCAAGTTCGCGTTTACCGCTTCCTGCAAGTCCTGTGATCCATATAGTCTGACCTTTCTGACCGAATCTTTCTTCTCTTTCTTTTGTAGAAACAAGAGATTCTCCCTGTTGAGCACGCTCACGGTTGATATCATTTATTCTTGAAGGAAGATCCTTATTGTTAAGTTTTTCGATAATCATACCGACAGCACATGTATTGTTGGTAATAGGATCGATAAGAATGAATGCTCCTGTTGCTTTATTCTTTTTATAAGAATCGAAAAGAAGAGGTTTGTTTGTAGTGATCACTACACGACCTATTTCATTAAGTTCGAAATGATCGGCTTTGCTTTGCTCAAGAGTATTGATATTGACTTTATATCTTATATCATCTATTCTTGCTTTAGTGACATTTGTAGTATGTTTGATAAAGAAATGCTTTTTGGGATCCATTTTTTCTTCATCCATCCACACAAGCATAGCTTCAAAATGACGATCGATAGAAGGCTGGTTTTCCGGCTTAACGATCATTTCTCCGCGTGAAATATCAATTTCATCTTCCAGTGTAAGGGTTACAGACATAGGAGGAAAAGCTTCTTCTATTTCTCCCTCATAAGTATGAATACCTTTTACTTTTGATTTCTTACCGGAAGGAAGCGCCATCACTTCATCTCCTTTTTTGATGATTCCGGATGCTACTTTTGCAGAAAATCCTCGGAAATCAAGGTTTGGTCTAAGTACATACTGTACTGGATAACGGAAATCTTCATAATTATAATCAGCTCCGATATGAACGTTTTCAAGGAATTCAAGAAGAGATTCACCATTGTACCAGTCCATCTTTTCCGATCTTTCAACAACATTGTCGCCTTTAAGGGCAGAAATAGGAATTGGTTTGATATCAGGAATATCAAGTCGTGTAACGAATGATTTGTATTCTTCAACAATTGAATCAAAAACTTCCTGGCTGTAATCTACAAGGTCCATCTTGTTGATAGCAAGCACAACGTGTTTGATCCCAAGAAGAGAAACAAGGAAAGTATGACGTTTGGTCTGTGTGATAACTCCTGTTCTTGCATCCACAAGAATGATCGCAAGATTGGCTGTTGACCCACCTGTAATCATATTTCTTGTATACTGCTCGTGTCCCGGAGTATCAGCTATAATAAATTTACGTTTGTTTGTAGAAAAATATCTGTATGCAACGTCGATAGTGATACCCTGTTCTCTTTCGGCTTTAAGACCGTCAAGAAGAAGAGCATAGTCTATTTCACCTGCTCCGGCATTACCAACGCGTTTGCTGTCTCTTTCAAGAGCATCAAGCTGATCTTCATAAAGTTTTTTGCTATCATAAAGCAGACGTCCGATAAGTGTTGATTTACCGTCATCTACAGAACCGGCAGTAAGAAGTCTAAGTAAGTCTTTCTGTTCGTCTCTGTCAAGAAACTCTTTTATATTTAGTTTGTTATCCATTTTGCGTTTAATAAAGAATTAGAAATATCCCTCACGTTTCTTCTGTTCCATGCTCGCTTCCTGATCGAAGTCGATAACACGTGTAGAACGTTCTGATTTTGTAGTTGTCATCATTTCCTCAACAATCTCTTCGATTGTAGCAGCCTCAGAAGAAATAGCACCTGTCAACGGGTAGCATCCAAGAGTTCTGAATCTCACCATTTCCATTTTAGCCTTATCTATAAATTCTTTCGGCATTCTTTCATCATCCACAAGAATCTTTGTTCCCTCATATTCGGTAACAAGTCTTTCTTTTGCATAATAAAGAGGAACGATAGGAATATTTTCAAGTCTTATATATTGCCAGATATCAAGCTCTGTCCAGTTAGAAAGAGGGAAAACACGTATTGATTCTCCTTTGTTTACTTTAGCGTTATATACGTCCCAAAGTTCAGGACGCTGATTCTTAGGATCCCACTGCTGATATTTATCGCGGAAAGAAAAGATTCTTTCTTTTGCTCTGGATTTCTCTTCATCGCGACGTGCTCCGCCGAATGCGGCATCAAAACCATATTTTTTAAGAGCTGCAAGAAGAGCCTGAGTTTTCATAAGGTCGGTATGTACCTTACTACCGTGAGAAAAAGGTCCTACACCTTCTTCAAATGCTTCTTTATTATATTCGACGATAAGACTCCAGCCATGCTCTTTTGCATATTTATCTCTGAAATCTATCATTTCTTTGAATTTCCATTTAGAATCGATATGCATCAAAGGAAAAGGAACTTTGCCCGGAGCAAATGCCTTTTCTGCAAGACGCACCATAACAGATGAATCCTTACCGATAGAGTAAAGCATAACAGGATTTTCAAATTCTGCCGCCACTTCTCTGATAATATGAATTGACTCCGCTTCTAATTGTCTTAAATGACTTAAATTATAATCAGACATATTTATAATTGTATTTGATTTTTTACTTCTAATAATAACGGTTATAATGTAACCAGTGGTAGTATCTTTTCAAGAATGACCTCTATACATTCTTTGATATCTTTGTTTGTCGTATCTATATTCAGTGTAGGGTTTTCCGGAGCCTCAAAAGGAGAGGAGATGCCGGTAAACTCTTTTATTTCACCTTTTCTTGCTTTCTGATATAACCCTTTTATATCTCTTCTTTCGCACTCTTCAAGTGGTGTGCTTATAAAGACTTCAAGGAAATTTTCTTCTCCGATAATCTCTTTTGCTTTTTCTCTTATCTCATTCGTAGGGCTTATAAAAGCAGCAAGTGTTATCACTCCGCAATCCATGAATAATTTAGCTACTTCGGCAATTCTGCGGATATTTTCCTGACGGTCATTTTCTGAGAATCCTAGATTATTATTTATACCTGTTCTTATGTTGTCTCCGTCAAGAAGATAGCACAGCAGACCCCGTTTTGCAAGTTCTCTTTCAAGAGCAATTGCCAGAGTACTTTTTCCGGAGCCGGAAAGACCCGTAAACCAAAGAACTTTAGATTTCTGATTAAGCATTTTTTCTCTGTCATCTCTCTGAAGAGTCTTATCAAAAATCGGATATATATTATTTTCTTTCATTGAAATCAATTAATTTTTTTATTCTTATTAAAACACAACCTCCGTTTAAAATCAGAACGGCCATATAATTGGTATCAGAATAACTGACATAATAAATACTATTATCGTAAGTGGTAATCCGACTTTCAGATAGTCTGAGAATTTATAGTTTCCTATTGCCTGAACAATAAGATTTGTCTGATAACCTATCGGTGTCAGGAAGCTTGCTGAAGCTGCCATACATATTGTCACGAAAAACGGAAGCGGATCTACTCCTAATTGCCTTGAAGCCTCCAGGGCGATAGGGAAGGCAAGAGCTGCCGCCGCATTATTTGTAATAATCTCAGTGAAAAGACATGTTATTATAAATAATACAGCCAATACTACCTGAGGTCCAAGGTCATATACTGCTCCGATTGTGTTTTTTGCAATAAAAGCAGCCATCCCTGAATTCATCATCCCTTTACTTATGGCAAAGGCGCAGGCTATAGTTATCATGACATCCCAACTGATAAACTTTGTATACTTCTTGACCGGAAACAAATTGGTCCAGGCCATTATTACAGTAGTTATGGCCGCCATTGAGAACATATCGATTCTGAAGTTCGGAATATGTATCTTATCTCCCACAGCTGCTCCGAAAATCATTATGGCTGTCAGAGCAAGTGCAAATAAACGGCGTTTAGTACCCTCTTTCTTTCTTACCTCTCCGGTCTGGGAAAGCAAATAGAAAACAGAAGACTCTCCCCATGCAGGCATAAACGAATCGTCCGTAAGAAGAATCAGATTATCACCTACCTGAAGTTTCAGATCATTAAGATTTTCTGTTATTCTTGTACCGTTTCTGTGAAGCGACATCACCGCAGCTCCATAGTGACGGTGAAAGTCAAATTCTGCAAGTGTTTTCCCTATACCCGGAAAACGGGGTGCCAGTACGGCTTCAACCTGTACTGTCGCTTTTTCACGGAACTTATCTTCATACTCATGAAGACAATTCAGTTTAAGCTCTTTATTATTCATCAATACGTTAAGAAGCGACGACTTACCTGCTATTTCAAACTTATCGTTATTCTTTATCGTATGAACATTTGTCTCAACCTCTATCAGTTCGCCATTACTTCTGATACTTTTTACCTTGATATCCGGTATTATATCTGAATGACCTCTGGTGATCTTCTTTCCTATATATTTACTGTTTTCCGGAACCGTAACATCGTAATAATATTCCTTTATTATAGACTTTTCATTATTAACATTATCATCATCTTTCGGTAAAAGATATCTGGATGCGAATATTATATAAATCAAACCTACAATGGCGATAGGCAAGCCTACTTTACCTATTTCAAAAATAGGCATTCCTTTACCTGTCTCGCTTATCATCATCCCATCTACAACAAGATTAGTAGTGGTACCAACAACAGTACACATACCACCAAGAATCGTAGCATAAGAAAGAGGAATCAGTATTTTCTTAGAAGGGACGTTCACATATTCCGACCATTTTTTTAGCATTGGCGCAAATATGATGACAATAGGTGTGTTGTTAAGAAAGGCAGAAAGTCCCGATACCGGAATCAGCATTCTTGAAAGCATCCTGGAAAAATTACCTTTTTTTGTCGGAAGCATCATCTGTGCTATTCTGTTAAGAGCTCCGCTTCGGCTTACTCCCTCACTTACAAGATATAATAATCCCACAGTAATCATACCCTTATTACTGAATCCTATAAGCGCCTCTTTTGAATCAATGACGCCGCCAACCATCATAAGAACGACAACCGTAAACAGCACTATACCCGGACGAAGTTTATCTTTCACCAATATAGCAATCATTACTATTATCAGAAAAAGAATATAAAAACCTTGAATTGTCATATTGTGAACACTAAACGATTATAATGAATATGTCACCGGACGGTTAATATCCAGTGAATTTGCAATTTATAAAATCTGAACCTCTAAAATTTTCCGTGAAGATATATCAGTTTTACGGCAACGTAAAATAAATTATCTCAATTTAATAATTTCAAATATGAAGATTGGTTATTTTACAATAAAATAAGGATTAAGTAAATTTTCTTTATTATATATTAAAGGTGTTGTCTCATCTATCATAACTACCTGTTTTCCTGCGAAAACCGCAATTGCCTGACCTGCCGCAGTATCCCATTCCATTGTAGGTGCGAAGCGTGGATAGATATCTGCTACACCTTCTGCAACAAGGCATATTTTAATAGAACTACCGCTTGATACAATCTCAACATCGCTGTATTTTTCTTTCAATCTGGAGATGTATTCCTCTGTAAGTTCATTATTATGCGATCTTGAAGCTACGACAACTACAGAACCCCTTTTGCGATGATGAGCTACAGGAAGTTCTTCAGCTTTATCCATCAGAGCCTGAAGATCTATAGATTCAGGTTCATTGTTCTTAATCATTTTCTCTGAATCAGAATCTTTTTCCAGACAAAGTTTATAAGATCCTATCAATTTATTTGCAAAATATAAAGTTCGCGTTACCGGAACATAAATTACTCCAAGTACGGGAATACCCTCTTCCACAAATGCGATATTTACAGTAAACTCTCCGTTTCTTTTGATAAACTCCTTAGTTCCGTCAAGAGGATCAACGATCCACAGATTCTTATTATCTTTTCTTTCGCTGTAAGGAAGTTCTTTTTCCTCTTCACTTAATATTGGAAATCCTGACTGAACCAAAAAACGTATAATAATATCATTACTGTTTTTATCCGCTATAGTAAGAGGTGAATTATCAGTCTTTGTCTGTATGTTGAAATCACTCTTAGGATCATTGTATATATCCATGATTTTATAGCCTGCCTGCAATGATGCTTTTATCGCAAGTTTTGTAAGTATGTTAAGTTCCATATAAAGGATTGAGTTTAAAATTAAATTTAACTTCAAAGTTTGGTCTTTTTTTATTAACAATGAAGCTTTTTCAATAAAAATAATAGCTTTATCAATCAAAGATATTGATTTTTAAACTTGATCAGTGTTCTCTTTTTAATGTTTAACTGCATCAGAAATGATTTAAGACTTTATAAATAAATAAAAATATAAATATAAAAATACAAAATAATTGTCTTAAATAAATATGACAGTCTTTCTGATCCTGTCGGTATTAAACAGGTTGATAGCATGACTACGTATTTTATATATTGTTTTTGTCACTAATAATATGACCTCTTTATAAATCAGGCATAATTAAAGAAGAATGAGAATATATCAGTGACCTATACTGAAATATTCTCATTCTTTATTAAATCTTACCTTCTAACGGCAGAAAATCATATTACTATTGTTTGTCGGTAATATCAAATTTAGATTCTTCCTTTTTAATGCGTTCTATCATTTTCTGGAACCTTATCTGATTAATTATTATAGTTATTCCGTAGAAGATGATACTTACTCCGAAGAATATCATAACAGCTTCCATTGTTGAAAATGGATTTATGAGCACAAGCACTCCTGCAAGAAGTAATATAGCCGGATAAATCATATTTATGAAGCCTATATTCGCGCCGCTTTTTTTCGCTATTGTCATAATATTAAACTGCTGGATTGCACCCAGAATCAGCAGAATTCCGAATATCCACATGAAAATGCTTATGAAGAAATGCTGAAAGCACAATATTATGATACCTAAGATAAATGTCGCTACAGAGAAAAATGAGATGGGAATCTTTTTCATTAAAGATATTATAATAGGCACTCCGCCCATTAATACAAGAAACCACCCAAGTATCTTGACAGTGAACTTTACTGAATCTCCCGGCCATATTGCCATTACAAGTCCCAACAGAATAGCCAGAATACCGGTAAAATATGGTGACGAAGAATTGATTTTTAGACTTTGCATAAGATTTTAATTTATTATGGTTTTTAAAATTTACTATAAACAATATAAAAACAAAAATAATGATTAAATAGTTGAATAATCTAAATAAACACAAATAAATAAGAACAAACAAGCCTTTATTTATACGCCCGGAGATATTATAATAATGCAAATTCCCGGAATAAATATCCATAACAATATATTAAAAGAAAAATCCGCTATATATATCCGTTTTCGGAATCATATATAGCGGATTTTTATTATCCTTATTAAGTATTTTATCAATATCGGAAAAACAGCTGGACAGCTACTCCGTTGTAATCTGTATTTTTTGCTCTGTCATCGGTAAAGCAATAACAGCCCTGAAGTATTACGTATTTATTAATATACCAGTTCAGAGAACCGTAATATTTTATCGTGGCGTTTTTCATTGTCTTGTCATCTCTGTAAAGGTCATATTTCGCACCAACACCGAATTTCTTAAATACCGGCACTTCTGCTACCGCATACCATCCGTCGGATGCCATAGCGACGTTATCTTTTTCAAGAATACCTCCTTTAGAAGCAATATATTCAGAACGGAAAATATATCCTTTTGAAGAATAGCTCACACCGACAGTCCATCTTTTTCTGTCTACTGAAATTGAATCCGGGCCGAATTCTCCGTCCCAATAACCTCCACCAATGAAAAGGTCTTTTACCGGCTGTATATATAAAGATCCGATAAGATCTTTTCCCTTGTTTTTATCAGTTTTGTTTATCCCTTCACCGTTAAATACACCTAAGGCATATTTAAACAGATTGTGGTTGCCTGTTTTAAAGAACTCTCCGGAAACTGTAACGCCGACATCACGACCTCCGCATGCATGTTCTCCTACACGGTCAAAGAAACCACCAAGATTAAGCACATTCTGAGAATAGTCGCTTACTGTAATTGCGAAAGGAGCAAGATAATTTTCAAAAGTGAAGTTTCTTTTCTGCTGACCTGCAGTGACATTAAAGAATTCATATTTATTCCATCCCAGCATAAGGTCAAGAATACGAACGGTTCCGACGAATTCACTTTGAAACTTATATGAAAAGTCGGGAGTAAGTTTACCTGTAAGTGTAAGACGGGCAAATCTCAGGTCAAAACCCGGATTGTTTCCCGGAACATCGTCCCACCTGCTTCTTACGGTAAGAAATCCGCCGACTTTCACTGTGTATTTGTGTTCGGCAACAGGTTTGACTTCTTCGTTTTTAGTAATAGCTTCTGTTGCAGGTTTTTCTGTTTCGTTTTTTACTTCTACTGCTTTCTCATTCGCATCCGGAACAACCTCTCTTTCTGTTTCCGAACTATTCTTTGTGTCGGAAGAATAACTATTATTGATAGAAATTAACATGAATGCCATCAATAATAATAATTTTTGCAATGAATTCTTAACCATTTTAAAATCAGGCGTTTGTATTTTTATAGCGTCTTTATTGACCTCGGTATTTTTAAATTGGCGCAAAGTTAATGTTTAATTTTAACCTGATTCAAAATATCTCAAAATAGTGATAAAAAAAATCAATAAAATTTCAAACATACGATTATTCTATCGCATAAATCAAATTTAAGATTTAATTATCTCTATTTCACTAAATAGAGCGATTCTATATAAATAAAAGCTCTTAACTTTGCGTCAACATTATAAATGTTACATATTCATCAAATTAACTACGCTTTATTCAATGAATCAGAATAGAAATCTACCGGGATTCGCGATTTCCATCATTCCGCTTATTGCATTAATTGTCATGCTTGTCCTGAATGTCCGAATTTTCGGCGATTCAGCTCTCGACGGGTCAGTGCAGATTGTATTACTTTCAGCATCAGCTATTGTTGCCGGCATATCAATGATATCAAAAAAAAGAAAGTGGGATGACCTTGAAAAGGGGATCATAAGCAGCATCTCTACTTCAACATCAGCAATCATTTTACTTTTGTTTATTGGCGCGCTGGCAGGAACGTGGATGGTAAGCGGCATAATCCCTACAATGATATTTTACGGGCTTAAGTTTATTAATCCTACGTTTTTTCTTGTTACCTCATGTATTGCCGCTGCTATAATATCGGTTAGCTCCGGAAGTTCATGGACAACGATAGCAACGATCGGTATCGGGTTGTTGGGAATAGGAAAAGCTCTCGGTTTTGAGACGGGATGGATTGCCGGGGCAATAATTTCAGGAGCATATTTCGGTGACAAGGTTTCTCCGCTTTCTGAAACTACTAATATGGCATCAAGTGTAGCGGGAGTTCCTATTTTTCGTCATATCAGATATATGATGATAACTACTGTGCCTTCATTTATAATAGCGCTTGTCATTTACCTTATATACGGACTAAGTTTTAAAAGTGATTCGGCTGTCAATACTTCAGAACTGGTAACGGCATTATCGGATAGCTACAATATAACGCCATGGTTGTTTATTGTGCCGCTTATAACATTTGCACTTATCTTAAAAAGGGTACCGGCAATTGTTGTAGTATTCACATCTGTAATCACAGGTTCGATTGCTGCATTTATATTTCAGCCGGATATGCTTTCAGAGCTGGCAGGAGACAGTACAACTCCTTTGGTTGGAAAACTTACTTCAATCGTAAGAGTGATGTATGGTAAAACCACACCGGAGACCGGAAATGAAGTCTTAAATACTCTTGTTGCGACAAAAGGAATGAGTGGTATGCTAAATACTATATGGCTTGTTATATGTGCAATGACCTTTGGAGGCGTTATGGAAGCAAGCGGTATGCTTCAGACTATAACTCAGAAAATGGCAACTTTAATGAAATCCACTTTTTCTACCGTTGCCTCTACTGTGACTTCATGTCTGTTTCTAAATGCGGCGGCTGCCGATCAGTATATTGCAATTCTTTTACCTGGAAGAATGTTTCTCGGAACTTATAAGAAGAAAGGTATTCCTGACGAACTGCTGAGCCGTACACTTGAGGACTCGGCTACGGTGACATCTGTTCTTATTCCATGGAATACATGCGGTATGGCGCAATCGTCGGTGCTCGGAGTTATGACTCTTACATATATGCCTTATTGTTTCTTCAATATTATAAGTCCTGTTATGACGCTTATTATTGCAGCAATAGGATATAAGATAAAACCTGTTTCGCAGGAATCTGTGATTTCGGAAGAAAAAGCTTTTATAGCTTAAGACAGATAATAACGATAAACAAAAAATGCACGCAAAATGATTTATAATCTTTGCGTGCATTTTTTTGTCTTTATAATGTAGTTTCTTTAAAAGCCTCTTCTGCTTTCATTTTGCCTGCTGCAACTTCCTTAAAAGCATTAATGTGATCAAATAAAGCTTCAGACGGAATCATTGACAGCTTATCAAGAACATCATCAGGCATAATAGTGTCACTGTCTGTCAGATGGTTTATTTCGAATATCAGATTTTCCCTGTCAAGGATTATAAATGAACCGAATCCTATAGCTTCATTAAGAAGATTTGCAAGAACACATAGTTCATAATAGTTTTCTTTCGGAAGATCTTCTGTATAAATAGCCTGGCATGACAGGACTTTCATATCCAGATCATAATAAAATCTTGACTGGATATCCTCAGAATCTGTCTGCGATTCAACAAACAGTGTGAATGAGTCTTTGTCGTATTCAGGACTGAAACCTTGGGATTTCAGGTAGTTGGTTATTTGTCTTACAGGATTCATATTGACGATTACAATTGGTTTTATCTATATTTTCTGCAAATATAAATATAATGTTATAAAATCTCAGTTATCACCGTTATTCTGTAGTTTAAAAGCAAACATAATTAAAATAACATATTCATATATGTTTAATATTCCAAATAATAACTTCTCATTAAAAGAGAAACAAAACACTTTTATACCTTTGTGTAAAATATTATATAAGAAATGAGTGATCTAATAAGACTTAATAAATTCATCAGCGATAATATCTCTTGTACAAGACGTGACGCTGATTCATATATCGAAGCCGGAAGAGTTAAGGTAAACGGAAAAAAACCAACTGTCGGAATGAAGATAAATCTTGATTCCGATAAAATTACATTTGACGGCCGCCCGGTTGAAAATAAAGAAGAAAAGATATTTATCCTGTTCAACAAGCCTGAAGGTATCTCATGTTCTACCGAGCTAAACGTAAAAGACAATATTTCAAGATATGTAAAGTTCAGTGAAAGAGTTCACAATATATTCCGATTGAATAAGGATTATGAAGGTCTTCTTTTACTTACGAACTATGGGGATGTCGCTCATGAGATTACTCCATATCTGAACAGCATACCTAAAGAATATATAACGACATTCAATCGCCCTGTAACGGAGGAAAAACTGAAATCTATCAATTCAAAAATGATAAAGGCAGGTTTTCCTGATGATTCATTTTCTGTAAAAAAGATAAATGAGTTTACTCTTGTTTTAAGTTCGTCTTATGAGCTGATTGATCTGTTCGCTAAGGTATGCAAAGATCTTGATCTTATCATAGTTTCATGCAGACGTGACTCTGTTCTTGACCTTAACATTAAAAGCCTTTCTTCAGGAGAATGGCGTTTCCTTACTCCATCTGAAGTCAACGCCCTTAACCGTTATATTGAAAGTGCTTCCGTTGTTAAAGAAAAATACGTAGCAACATCGAGCAAGGGGGAGGAGAAGATCACCGCATGGCAGTCTTCCCTTAAAAGGAATAAGGAACTTAAGATGGCAGAGGCTTCTCAGAATCCGAAGTCTAAAATGCTCAGATCAGGTAGAAAAAAGACTGAAAAGAAGGCAAGCGTAAAAACGGCACTGACATCGTCAGAATTGAAAAAACAGGAAGCTGAAACATTGAAAAGAAGCCGTGTTGCTGCTAAAAAAGCAGGTATGCGACTGGAAGATGCGATAAATAATAAATCTATTGTTGAGTCTGTAAGAAAAATGAAGAAAGATACGAAAGGAAGTAAAGGTAAGACCGGTACTTCTAAAAAGACAACTTTCTCCAAAGCAAGACCAAAAAGATAAATATCGGACGCTTTTATGAGCGGCTATAATACACGAAAGCTCTGCTTTTATGAAAATAAATTCATAAATGCGGAGCTTTTTCTATATATAAAGTCATAATTTCTTTTCTTTTATCTTGCCATCGCAGGTCTCGGAGAAAGAATATTCCTAAGTCTTTTTCTTCCTTCAAATGCGCGGCTTTTCAATGTTCCTACCGATATTCCTGTCTTATCCGAAATTTCCTGATATGAATATCCGGCCAGAAGCAAAGAAATCGGATTTCTGTATTTCTGATCAAGCTGCATTATTGCCTGACGTAGATCAGACAGTGTTATATCAGTATCATCACAAAATAAGGATATCTGATCGTCTGCTGCGAAAAAACTTGTAGTGATGTTTTCCTTTAATATTCGCTGTTCAATCACTGATCTGCGGTAGTTGTTTATAAATACATTTTTCATTAAAGTAAACACCCATGCTTTAAAATTTGTATCTGCAGTAAATTTGTCCTCCTTGTTTAATACCTGAAGAGAGGTTTCCTGTAAAAGATCTTTAGCTTCGTCTACATTCCCTGTAATTCCTACAGCGTAGCGAAAAAGCTTATCCTGCATATTTAAAAGCTGTTGTTGAACACTAAGGTAAGTCATAATTGTAATTTTATAAGTATGTTTTTTTATGGTTGCAAATAATTCTCGTTATTGTTAAAATGTCAAATATTTAATCTGATAAATGAACATTTTTCATAGTCTATTTGTTATAACTCCTATCTCTTGCGAGCAAATATAATAAAAAAACTAATAGATGTAAAAAAAAGTATCTTTTTTATTTTAAATATTAATTTTTTCATTCAAGAATTATGCATTCCTTAAGTATTTTCCTGTCCCGTACACTAATTTACATATATTTATTAATAAATCCTTTATTTTTAGTGTAGGTTATAAAACATATCCTTAAAAATTTAACAAATTATAATTTATGCCATTTCAGGCAAAATAACCCTTTTAGATTTATTTGATGTTTTTATCCTCAGTGATGATTGCCGGAAGGCTTTTTTTGCCCGGAAATCTCCTGTTGTTAATAAATATGTATAAGTTATTGCCGTTAGAAATCACTCTTTGAATTAAGTTGTTTTTATTAAGTCATATGATTAAGGTCTTTTATCCGGTTTGCGATATATAAGATTAAAAGCTATTATATTGTAAAGCAATATTATTATTGTAAATTTGCAGTTTGTTTAAAGGACCCCGTCAGGGGAACGAATCAGCCTTTAAATAAGGTATAAAGAAGAATTATATAATTTATATACGAAATAATATGTTAAGAAGCTGTACTTGTGGAGATTTGCGAATAGATAATGTTTCGCAGGAAGTTACACTAGCGGGGTGGGTTCAGAAAAACCGAAAAATGGGGGGAATGACCTTCGTTGATCTTCGCGACAGATATGGAGTAACACAATTAGTGTTTAACAATGATATTAACGCCGAACTTTGCGAACAGGCAAATAAACTTGGTCGTGAATATGTGATTCAGGTTAAAGGTGTTGTTTCAGAGCGTTCGAACAAGAATCCTAATATGCCTACCGGTGATATAGAGATTATTGTGAGTGATATGAAGCTTTTAAACAGCTCGGCTGTACCTCCTTTCACTATTGAAGATAATACAGACGGTGGTGACGATATAAGAATGCAGTACAGATATCTTGATCTTAGAAGAAATAATGTAAGATCAAACATGGAGCTTCGCCATAAGATAGCATTCGAAACACGCCGTTTCCTTGATGCTGAAAACTTCCTTGAAGTAGAAACTCCTATACTTATTAAGTCAACTCCGGAAGGAGCAAGAGACTTTGTGGTTCCTTCAAGAATGAATCCGGGTGAATTTTATGCATTACCACAGTCACCTCAGCTTTTCAAACAGCTTTTGATGGTTTCAGGTTTTGACAGATATTTTCAGATAGCAAAATGCTTCAGAGATGAAGATCTTAGAGCTGACCGTCAGCCTGAGTTCACTCAGATTGACTGTGAAATGACTTTTGTTGAGCAGGAAGATGTTTTGAATATGTTTGAAGGACTTATGCGTCACCTGTTCAAATATGTGAAAGATATAGACTTCGCAGAAGCATTTCCAAGAATGACATGGGAAGATGCCATGAATTTCTACGGTTGTGATAAGCCGGATATCCGTTTCGATATGAAGTTTGTTGAGATCAAAGACCTTACGGAAGGACATAATTTCCCTGTGTTCGATTCTGCAGAATATGTAGGTGCTATCTGTGCTACAGGTTGTGCATCATATACAAGAAAACAACTTGATCAGCTTACGGATTTTGTGAAACGTCCTCAGATCGGAGCTAAAGGTCTTGTTTATGTTAAATATGAGCAGGACGGATCAATTAAATCTTCAGTTGATAAATTTTATTCTGCTGATGTTATTAAAACATGGCTTGAAAGATGTGATGCAAAACCCGGGGATCTTCTTCTGATACTTTGTGGAGACAGACGTAAAGCTCAGAAGCAGCTTTGTGAACTTCGTTTAGAGATGGGAGAGAGAATGGGTCTTAGAGATAAAGATACTTTTGCTCCTTTATGGGTTGTTGATTTCCCTCTGTTTGAGTGGGATGAAGATTCTCAGAGATTCTATGCTATGCACCATCCGTTTACAATGCCTAATCCGGATGATCTTGCTTTGCTTGATACAGATCCGGGTAAGGTAAGAGCATGGGCTTATGATATGGTAATCAATGGTGTTGAGCTTGGCGGAGGATCTATTCGTATTCACGACGGAGGTCTTCAGAAACGTATGTTCCAGCTTCTTGGCTTCTCTGATGAGCAGGCTCAGGATCAGTTTGGATTCCTTATGGATGCGTTTAAATACGGAGCGCCACCTCATGGCGGTCTTGCCTTCGGTCTTGACAGACTTGTTTCTATGTTCGCAGGTCTTGATTCTATCAGAGACTGTATCGCTTTCCCTAAAAACAATTCAGGAAGAGACGTTATGAATGATGCTCCTTCTAAAATTGATGATGCTCAGCTTAAAGAGCTGTTCCTTGAACTTAATCTGCCAAAAGAAGATTAATAACTTATATAATTACAAAGGGGATATATCGGAAGATATATCCCCTTTTTTATGGAATTCTGCCTGTTTTCTGTTTTGGGTGGATTCATAATCTATACCCGTCTTCGATAAGATTCCTGACGTGAGAGCTTTCGTCTTCCGGCTTCGGCATAGGCGCACACCGGCAGGAGTGATTTCGATCGTCAGCCATAGTCTGAACGTGCATTCTCCGGTATCCGGTTCTGTGATCTGGAGGGTTGAGCAGTAGAGGCGGATTTTATTAAAAATAATAAAATGTTATTACTGAAAAAGTAATACGGTTCGGTCAGACAAAAAAATAAGAGTCGGATACAGATTTTATTATCGCTGTATCCGACTCTTTTTAAATAAAAGCAGTATGCTTTATGTTGTTATTTCTTTTTGTCCTTTTTGTCTGTTTTCGCAGCATCTTTTGACTTAGTAGTGTCTTTGTCCTGAGTTTTAGTTGAGTCTTTAGTCTGATCAACAGCAGGTTTTGCCGGAGGAGTCAGTTTTTTGTTAAGAACGAAGATTTCTTTTTTGTCTTTGTCAAGAAGAGATACAGTTTCTGTTGAATCGGTACATTCACCGATTTTGAATTCCTTAACTTCCGGAAGAGCTGCAAGAACTTCTTTTTCTACGTCTTCTTTATCTTTAGGGCAGGCCATTTTAGTTGAACCAAGTTTATCAAATGAAAGTTTATAGTCATCAGAAACCTTGAATTCACCCATCAATCTGTTACAGCCTGTCATGCCGTATATTTTATTGTCTTTAATGTCAAAGCCAATGAAAACAGAATCGGCAGGATTTATAGCTTTACCTTTAACAGAAGCAACGATCCATTCACCCTGAAGAGATTTAGTGCAACACACAGATTTGTCATCTTTCTTACATTCTATAGCTGTTTTAGATTCCTCTTTTTTATCTTTTTTTGAGTTGCAACTAAATAATGTCACTGCAGAGATAATAATAACTGCGGAATAAATTAACTTTTTCATAATCATGAGGTTTGATATTTAAGTTTAATATATTAAAACATATTATGGTATAAATGTTTATTTTTTGAGCATTATAATAACTTAAAAAGGTCAGAATCTTTCCATACCGGAAATTTAAGTCTGAATTTCTGCAGATCTTCATATGAAACAGAATCGTTGATTATATCCTCTTTGTCATCCCGGGCAATGCTGAGAGCCTTTCCTTTCATGTCGATTATTGCAGAACCACCACGGTAAATATTACCGTTATTGTCTTCACCTGAACGGTTTGCGGCAGCTACATAGCAACAATTCTCAATGGCTCTTGCCCGAAGAAGAGTGTCCCAGGCATATTGTCTTGATTTTGGCCAGTTGGCTGCAAAAAGAATGATATCATAATCGTTATCCGTATTTCTGCACCATACCGGGAATCTGAGATCATAGCAAATCTGTAACATGATATTCCAACCTTTATAGCTTACGATCTTCTGATTTTCACCTGCTTTGAAATGAAGTGTTTCCGATCCAATGCTGAAAAGGTGTTTCTTATCATAATATTCTTCGATATCCGGAGCTATGAAAAACCCTCTGTTGTAAATATTCTCTCCCTCACGACATATAAAAGATCCATAAAAAGCGCAATCGTATTTGGTAGCAAGCTCTTTAACTTTTAAAATGGTTTCCTGATGAATATTTTCAGCAAGAGAATCAGAATTCATCGTAAATCCGGTTGTAAACATTTCCGGTACAATATATATATCAGTCTTGTTTTTTTCAGAATTTAAATGAACTAATTCTGATAAGCGCCGGAGATTTTTTTCTTTATTTTCCCAACTTATATCGAATTGAATAACTGATAAATTTAAATATTTGTTCATCACCGAAAAGCTTTTAGATAATTAAATTAAGAAGCATTAATTTTAAAACAATATATCTTCATCTTAATTTAAAATACAGAAGATATTAATCGATATTATTCAGAGCGAAACGATCAGGATGTTTTGCGTTCACGTTTTTATAATAATCATTAATCACTTTAAAATCCTCTTTTTCGTTACCTGTAGGGATAAAGATTTTTTCAATGCTTAAGACTTTATCTTTATAATCCATATATGCAAGCTGTATCGGAACATTGGCTTTAAGAGCTATGTAATAGAAACCTTTTTTCCATTTATCATTTCTTTTTCTTGTCCCTTCCGGTGTAATGGCTATATTAAAAGTCTTCATAGTGTTGAATCTGCCCACAATCTGATCTATTAGATTATTGTTTCTGCTTCTTTCAACAGGAATTCCACCCATAGGGCCGAAAATAAGATTAAAAGGAAATCTGAACCATTCTTTTTTTATCATGAAGTTGGCGGTCATCCCTACAGAGGAATAGCATAGTTTTCCCAGAATAAAATCCCAGTTACTGGTGTGTGGAGCAACGCAAATTACAGATTTTTCAATATGCGGAACAGAAACAAAGACTTTCCATCCTGCAATTTTTAAAATGAATTTACTTAAAGCCTGGCTTATTTTCATAATTATATTATAAATATGTGAATCTTTTTCAAAGATATAAATTAACATTAAACCGATATCAGTTCTTTTTATTATTTAAGAACTGAATTGTCTGAAATAAAACTGATATATGGGAAAAAATCATATATCGGTAATGTAAATCTTCAAAAACATAGATTTTTGATTTTATTCAGTTTGAATTTTATGGAATTAGGTGGTGGAAAATACAGTTATTCTGAATTTTATATAAAAGAGGTAGCTTGTCTTGTGAACCAAGATTAAATGATATTGTTTGAATAATGAATGCGGATAAAAAGAATTATTAATATATAATTTCTATTATTATGGGAATATTATTGTTCGTGGTTTTAGGGATAATTGTAATATTGATCCTTATATACTTTAAAAAACATAGTCCTGCTAATAAAATTGACAGGGAGGCATGGGATGACAATGAGAGAATGGCCATAAAGATTCTGAAGCAAAGATTAGATACAGGTGATATTACTCAGCAGGAATATGATGATAAATTAAAAGAGATTGAGAATAAAAGGAATAAAAGCTAAAAAACTGTTATTGCAATAAAAAGATTATTTGAATTGCAGTATTTTATATAATGTATATCAGTTAAAACCGACAGTTCGGTTTTATTAAATTTATAAATATTATGTAAAATACAGCAACATACCTTATGATAGTTTGTTATTATATTATTTTTGAATAAAATTAATTATATTATATTTGAAACATAAATATTATTCAAATAATAATATAATAAACCGAGGTTGTAAAGATTTTATATTTAAGGTTTAATTATAAATCATCAAAGACGATGAAAAAGACTAAAAATGTACCTGATTATATTTTTGAAATAAGTTGGGAGGTGTGCAATCTTGTAGGAGGCATATATACTGTACTCTCAACAAAGGCAAAGACTCTTCACGAAATGTTTGGTAACAACCTTATATTTATAGGACCTGACATTTGGAAGAAAAGTGAATCACCTTATTTTATAGAATCTGAAGATCTTCTTAAAGACTGGCAAAGAAAGGCCAGGAGTGAAGGTATTGATATGCGTATAGGTCACTGGGATATTCCAGGGAGCCCTATCGTCGTATTGGTGGATTTTGAAAAATACTATGCAGATAAGGATTCTCTTTATGCTAATATGTGGAACTGGTTCAATGTGGATTCTTTACACGCATATGGTGATTATGATGAAGCAAGCATGTTTGCATACGCGTCAGCACTGGTAGTGGAAAGTTTCTATAATTATCATCATAGCAAAAAACAGATTCTCGTAAATTTCAACGAATGGACCACAGGTATGGGTCTTCTTTATGTTAAGAAGAAACTTCCTGATGTTGCAACAGTATTTACGACTCATGCCACAGCTATCGGCAGGTCAATTGCAGGAAATAACAAACCTCTGTATGATTATCTTCAGTTCTACAACGGAGATCAGATGGCCATGGAGCTTAATATGCAGTCAAAACATTCGGTTGAAAAAACTGCTGCCAATAATGCCGGATGTTTTACTACGGTAAGTGATATCACGGCAAGAGAGGCAACTCAGCTTTTGGAAAGAACACCTATAGTTACTCCGAACGGATTCGAAGAAAACTTTGTGCCCCGTGCTCCTATATTTGATAAGAAAAGAGAGCAGGCAAGAAAACAGCTTTTAAACGTAGCATCAAAACTGATAGGTTATACACCTTCTGAAGACACTGTCCTTATTGCTACGGCAGGAAGGCATGAATATAAAAATAAAGGACTTGACCTGTTGCTTGATTCGATCTCCGAACTGAGATATAAGAATCCGCAAAAAGATGTTATCGTATATATTCTTGTTCCAGGATGGGTAGCGGAGCCGAGATTTGATCTTGTAAGACAGCTTACATCTATTTCTGATAACATGCAGGCTCTCCCTGACCCTGTAATAACTCATACACTGTATAATCCTCATGAGGATGCTATACTTGGCAGAATACATTCATTAGGTTTCGGAAATCAGCCAGGTGATAAAGTGAAAATTATATATGTGCCTTGTTATCTTAAAGGTGACGACGGTATATTCAATGAGACATACTATAACCTTCTTATAGGTATGGACGCAACCATATTTCCTTCTTATTATGAACCATGGGGATATACACCTCTTGAAAGTATTGCTTTCGGAGTTCCTACAATTACAACAGACCTAGCAGGTTTCGGATTGTGGTGTCTCGATGAGGATGCAGGTATTGGTTTATCAACGGGAGTGAAAGTGGTACACAGGAATGACAACAACTATCATGACGTAGTTAATATAATCAGTGATAATATCATGGAGCTTGTCGCTATGGATCCATCTTCATTTGCTATTGCCAGAAGTAACGCTAAGACACTGGCTCATAAGGCACGGTGGAAATATTTTATAAAGTATTATAAAGATGCATACTCATTAGCGATAGAAAAAATAAAAGAAAAGAATTTATAAACAATTACACTAATACAAAGATTATATATCTAACCTGATAGATAAAGACTTTGGGAAAATGTGAAAAATGAATTTAATATGAAAGTACAAATAAGTAAGACCAACGCGCCGTTTTGGCGAGATATAACCGTTAAGTCAAAACTGCCATCCGAGCTTTCTGGATTGGAAATATTAGCTAAAAATCTTTGGTGGGTATGGAATTCGGAAGCAACTGAACTGTTTTATGATATAGATTCGGCATTATGGAAAAAATGCGGAGGAAACCCTGTATTGCTTCTTGAAATGATCAGTTACGAACGTCTTGAAGAGATAACAAAGGATTCGGATCTGATGATAAGAATTAAGACTGTATGTGAAGATTTTAAAAAATATATGAATGAGGCTCCTGATGAGAAACGTCCTTCAGTAGCTTATTTTTCAATGGAATACGGATTGGCTAACTGCCTGAAGATCTATTCTGGAGGTCTTGGTGTTCTTGCCGGCGACTACCTGAAAGAAGCCAGTGACAGTAATGTAAGAATGAGCGCCGTAGGATTTCTGTACAGATACGGATATTTTACTCAGACTCTGTCGATTGACGGAAAACAGGAAGCTAATTATGAAGCTCAGAACTTCAATCATCTTCCTCTGGATCCGGTTCTTGATGAAAACGGAAGACCGGTGGTTCTTGAGATCCCTTTCCATGACAGAATAGTTTATTCTAATGTATGGAGAGTAAACGTAGGTAGAATACCATTGTATCTTATGGATACGGATCTGGATCTTAACAGTGAGTATGATCGCTCAATCACATTCCAGCTTTATGGCGGTGACTGGGAAAACAGAATGAAACAGGAATATTTATTAGGTATAGGCGGAATTTTACTTTTAGACAAATTAGGTATCAAAAAAGATATTTATCACTGTAATGAAGGACATGCAGCACTGATAAATGCTCAGAGATTATCAAATTATATAAATAATGAAGGTCTGACATTTGATCAGGCTCTTGAAGTTGTAAGATCAACATCTCTTTATACTGTGCATACTCCGGTTCCGGCAGGTCATGACAGTTTTGATGAGGGATTGTTTGGAAAATATATGGGCCAGTATGCTCAGAAACTGGGTATAACATGGCAGGATCTGATGAACCTGGGTCGCGAAAATCCTGATACTCCGGAAAAATTCTCGATGAGTGTATTTGCATGTAATACATGTCAGGAAGTTAACGGAGTGAGCTGGCTTCACGGAAAAGTCTCACAGAATATGTTCCAACCAATTTGGAAAGGTTACGCAGCAGAAGAGCTTCATGTAGGATATGTGACAAACGGAGTGCATCTTCCTTCCTGGGCAGCTTCGGAATGGAAAAATGAATACCGGAAGATATTCGGACCTGATTATATCAAAAAGCAGGACAGCGAACAGATGTGGAGTGCGATATATGATGTGTCGGATCAGGAAATCTGGAATATCCGTCAGAATCTTAAAAATAAGCTTGTAAATTATATACGAAGTGAAATAAAAGATAAGATGAGTCAGAAGCAGGAAAATCCTGCTAAAATTCTTCAGACACTTGATAAAGTTAATCCGAACGCACTTCTTATAGGATTTGCAAGACGTTTTGCAACATATAAAAGAGCGCATCTGTTGTTTACGGATCTTGAGCGTTTGGCTAAAATTGTGAATAATCCTTCTCAGCCTGTTCAGTTTATCTTTGCCGGTAAGGCTCATCCTGCCGACGGTGGAGGACAGGAGCTGATCAGAAGAATTGTGGAAGTTTCGAGACGTCCTGAATTCCTTGGAAAGATAATTTTCATTGAGAATTATGATATGCAGGTTGCCAAAAGGCTTATTTCAGGTGTTGATATCTGGATGAACACACCAACAAGACCGCTTGAAGCATCAGGTACGTCAGGTGAAAAAGCACAGATGAACGGTACGCTTAACTTCTCGGTATTAGACGGATGGTGGTATGAAGGTTATGTGGAAGGAGCAGGATGGGCTCTGACTGACAAACGAACATATCAGGATCAGGGACATCAGGATCAGCTTGATGCTGAAACAATATATTCCACTTTCGAAAATGAAATAATTCCTTTGTTCTTTGCTAAAAACAGTAAAGGATATTCACCGGAGTGGATTCAGTATATCAAAAATTCCCTTGTCAAAATTGCTCCGAGATTTACAATGAGACGAATGCTTAATGATTATTATGACCGTTTCTATAATAAAGAAAACGGCAGAGCTAAGGATCTTGTAAAAAATGATTTTGAGAAAGCTAAGGAAATCGCAGCATGGAAAGAACTTGTTGCTTCAAAATGGGATGATATCGAAGTAGTTTCAATTGATATTCCGGAAGGACTTCAGAAAAATCCTATCGTTGATGAAGTATACAAGATCAAGGTTGTAATCGACAGAAAAGGTTTGCCTGACTGCATAGGTGTTGAGCTTGTGATTACGAATCATCAGGACGGACATACTGATATCTATAAGGTTGTCGACATGAAAAATATCAAGTCAGAGGGTTCAAAAACATATTTTGAAACGGATTATATTCTGAAAAACGCAGGTATTTTTAAGTATTCTTTCAGAATGTATCCTAAAAATAGTGAATTGCCTCACAGACAGGATTTTGCATACGTTAGATGGTTCTGATATAATTAGAATGATTAAGATTTTTATACGGCCTGAAGATTTTTTTAGTCTTCAGGCCGTATTTTATTGACCAAAACAGAAATTTTAAGAGAGTGTAAAATCTATATTTAGTTTTATTTAAACCAAAGTTTAAAAAAAGATTAATCCAAAACATATATATTTGATTCGTAATTTACGTCCGGTTATTCCGAAAAATGAAATCAAAATAAATCAGAGAACAGTAAATTCTCAGGAATTATCTGATTCTATATTTTTATTTTTATATAGAACATTACTTTATTCCATATGTTATGTATTTAGAGAATAGAAAAAGTCATTAAATGCTAATTAGTTAACATTAAATTTAACAAGGTGGAAAATTTAATAAAATTAAATGTGTTGGGGATAACCTACAGCCAGATACAGTCGGGTGCTTACGCTTTAGTCTTGTCGGAAGAATCCGGTGAAAGAAGAATTCCGATAATAATAGGTTCTGCTGAAGCTCAGTCTATAGCCGTGGAGCTTGAACACATGAAGCCACCGCGACCTCTGACTCACGATCTTTTGGTCTCTATATTAGGAGCGTTTGATATTAAATTAAAGAGTGTATATATATATAAATTTGAAGACGGAGTATTCAGTTCTGAATTATTGTTGGAATCTAAGGGTGATGAAAGCCATAAGATAGATTCCAGGACTTCCGATGCGGTAGCGGTAGCACTGCGTCTGGGAGCTGATATTTTTACTACACAGGAAGTTATAAATAAGGCGGGAGTTATCTTTGATGAAAAAAATGATCAGAGTGTCACTGTCGAAATTGATGACCTGGATAATAAACAGAATAAAATTGATGATCTTAATAAACGTCTCAAAGATGCTATTTCACGTGAAAAATATGAAGAAGCATCTCATATCCGGGACGAAATACAAAAGATTGTCGATAAGAATAAGGATAATTTATAAATATATATATATGATAAAGGTCTATAAGATTTTAATAGTTCTAATACCAATTTTATTAGCATCACAGTTTGCTTTCTCTCAGGATCCGGAGACTGCATCCAATATTGTTGATACTATTCCTTTGGGTGCGGGAGTAAATGATTATAATGAAGGCATACCGTCGGAAGTAGAGATAATAGCACCTCAGACTCCTGCCGGTATTTCGTTTAATTCGATATTACGCGGAGTTATAGGTATGGTAAGTCTTTTGCTGATAGCATTTCTTTTTAGTAAGAAGAAGCGTTCGATAAAATGGGGCGTAGTGGCTATCGGAGTAGGTATACAAATAGCGATAGCGGTTGGCATTCTTTATATTCCGTTTATTAAATCGTTTTTCGAGATTCTTGCCCGATGTTTTGTGAAGGTTATGGATTTCTCCGGAAGCGGAGCCGATTTTCTTTTCGGGCCGTTGCTTAACACTCAGACGATCGGTTATATATTCGTGTTTCAGGTATTGCCGACTATTGTGTTTTTCTCGGCACTTACCAGTTTGCTGTATTATCTGAATGTAATTCAGGTAGTCGTTGTCGGCATTGCATGGTTATTGAAAAAAGTTTTCAAGCTTTCAGGAGCGGAAGGTCTTACCGTTGCCGGTAATATATTCCTAGGACAGACAGAAGCACCGCTTTTGGCTAAAAGATATCTTTCAAGTATGAATAAGTCGGAGATATTTCTTGTGATGAGTGCCGGAATGGCAACAATTGCAGGGGCCGTACTTACAGCATATATCGGTCTTCTGGGAGGTGCTGATCCGGAAAGCAGGCTTACATTTGCCAAATATCTTCTTTCAGCTTCCGTTATGGCGGCTCCGGGAGTAATAGTAATTTCAAAAATAATATATCCTCAGACAGAGGATGTTGATACTGATATAAAAGTTGATAAATCACAGGTTGGATCTAACGTTCTTGACGCGATATCCAATGGTACTGTGGAAGGTATGAGAGTTGCAGTAAACGTCGGGGCTATGCTTCTTACTTTTATTGCAATGATGGCTATGGTCGATTATTTACTTGGTGGATTAATAGGACGTTTTACAGGTCTCAATAACTGGTTAACATCTGTGTCTGACGGAAGATTTACAGTTTTCAATTTCCAGTTTATAATAGGAATGATATTTACCCCGATAGCATGGCTTATGGGGGTTCCAACAGCGGATATGGTGAATGTCGGAGGTCTTTTGGGGACAAAAGTGATGATTAATGAGTTTGTGGCATATAATGATCTTGCTACTCTTAAAGAAGGCGGGAAACTGATTTATGAAAAGTCAGTGATTATGGCGACATTCGTTTTGTGTGGATTTGCCAATGTAAGTTCCATCGGTATCCAAATCGGAGGAATAAGCATTCTGGCTCCGAATCAGAGAAAGACGTTGACAGAACTTGGTTTTTATGCCCTGATCTGCGGTACACTAGCATCATGTATGTCAGCGACAATAGTAGGAATGATTTTAGGATAAAGGATTATGCATATATTTTATACACCGGATATAAAGTTAAAAAGTGAACTGCCGGAAGATGAGTCGAACCATGCCGTTAAGGTTTTAAGACTTACGGAAGGAGATAAAATAGTTCTTATTGACGGAAAAGGAAATTTCTATCATGCTACTATAACAAGAGCACATCATAAAAGATGTGCTTTTGATGTTGATTCCAGCTACGAAGAAAAGAGTGCCTTGCCTTGTGAAATTAATATAGCTGTAGCTCCTACAAAAAACATAGACAGAATAGAATGGTTTGCGGAGAAAGCTACTGAAATAGGTGTTTCTTCTATTACGATGTTGAAGTGCAGATTTTCAGAACGAAAAGATGTGAAAGGTGAAAGAATAAATAAGATTCTTATTTCTGCATCTAAACAGTCATTGAAGGCAAGAATTCCGGAGTTCACGAATATGATTAATTTCAGGGATTTCGTGGCAACTCCGTTTGATGGTCAGAAATTTATTGCCCATTGTTATAAGGACCAGGAGAGACAAGAGCTGAAGGATCTATATGAAAAAGGGAAAGATGTATTGGTTCTTATTGGTCCTGAAGGAGATTTTAGTGAAGAAGAGGTTGAGCTTGCCCTAAAGAACGGTTTTGTGCCTGTGTCTCTTGGAAAAAGCAGATTAAGAACCGAAACGGCTGCTCTTGCTGCGTGCCATACGATTCATGTATTAAACTAATATTATAATATATACAATGGATTTAAATTATTTCAAAAACGATAAGAATAACTTCTTTTTACTTGCAGGTCCATGTGTGATCGAGGGTGAGGAGATGGCTTTTGATATAGCGGAACGTATAGTAGGGATTACAAGAAAGTTGTCAATACCTTATGTATTTAAAGGATCGTACCGAAAAGCCAATCGTTCCAGGCTTGATTCTTTTCAGGGAATAGGAGATATAAAAGCTTTAGAAATACTAAAAAAGATAGGAGAAACCTATTCTATACCTACTGTTACTGATATCCATACCGCAGATGAGGCTGCTATGGCTGCAGAATATGTAGATGTCCTTCAGATACCTGCTTTTTTATGCCGTCAGACAGATATTCTTACAGCAGCAGCAAAGACCGGGAAAATCGTGAATATAAAGAAAGGTCAGTTTCTTTCCCCTGATGCTATGAAGTTTGTCGCAGAAAAAATAACAGAAAACAATAATCCTAATGTGATGTTGACTGAAAGAGGTGTTACATTTGGGTACCAGGACCTCCTTGTTGATTTTAGAGGAATACCTGTAATGAAAAGTTTCGGACATCCTGTTATACTTGATGTAACACATTCCCTTCAACAGCCGAACCAAACAAGTGGCGTGACAGGTGGAATGCCGCAACTTATTGAAACTATGGCAAAAGCAGGAATAGCAACTGGTGTAGACGGGCTTTTCATTGAAACACATCAGGATCCGAGCAAAGCGAAATCCGATGGTGCAAATATGCTAAAACTTGATCTTCTTGAACCTCTTTTAGAGAAACTTGTAAGAGTGAGAGAGGCTGTTAATATGTATTAAAAAGAACTGCAAAGTTGTAATTAAAAAGCGAGATAGTATAAAGTTAAAATACTATCTCGTTTTTCTTTTTTTAATAAATTGGTGTAAAAATGAAACTGATTGTGTCAAATATTTGAATTATTGATAATATTAATTACATTTGCTTATATTTTTACTAAATTATCAATAATTAACAAACTGTATACCTGAATTATTATGTCAATATATTATTGTATACTTATAATAAAATTTATGATTTATGAGGTGTAAGATTGTATTAAATGTTAGACCGGAAACAGCAGGTAATATATTACCCGTAAGTTACCAATATGAGTTAGTCTCATGTATATATAAGAAGTTGACATGTAATTATAATAAATTCGTTAATTGGCTTTATAATAATGGTTACAATGAGACTATTATTCAGAAATACAAGCTGTTTTCTGTATCCAATTTCTATATACCAAAGATAAAGGTGACTGATGACAGACTTGAGATATTAACAAAAAAGATACAATTCTGGATTTCGTTTCTTCCTGAAAAAGGGACCATGAATTTTATTAATAGTGTTCTTCTGAACCAGATTATAGTAATCGGGGACAGCGTAAGCAAAGTTGAATTTGAAATTGAATCCATTACGGAGTACGGAGTCGATAATTTCTATCCGACGATGGAATATCTATCTCTATCGCCAATTGTTGTTACTGTTATTCGAAGAAATAAAAGTATAGGTTATCTGAGTCCGGAAGATAATTATTATTCCGATTATCTGATAAATCACCTTCTTGATAAATATCAGATGATTTATGGGGAGGAATTTCCATATGATCCTAATTATAACTTTACCTTATTGTCTCCTCCGAAAAGACGAGGTATTTATATAAAAAGATTTACGCAAAATGAATCGAAAGTTATAGGATATATGTATAAGTTCAGAATTAGTATGCATCCTATTTTACACAAATTAATGTATTCTACAGGTGTCGGAGATAAAATCGGACTAGGATTTGGATGTATTGAGCTATTAGATGCCTGATTATTGAAATTTTTTCTTATTATTGTAAAAAAAATCAATGATATATTTATATCATTGATGTTTTTATTTAATAAACAGCTTAAAAACTTGTTGTTATGACTGGAATTCTTGAAAATCAGGATATTAATTCTGAGAACGTTAATGCCAACCCTGAAAATGAAAATACACAGGCGGAGAACAATGGAAATCAAATCGAATACGCATCGAGAGAAGAAATTGTTTCCCGTATAAAAGAACTAATGCATTCTCCTATCACAGAAATAAAAGATGAGATAGAAGTTCTTAAACAATCTTATTATAAAATCCTTAAACAAGAGAACGAAGTTATAAGACAAGAATATCTTACGAAACACGGCTCGCTTGAAGGGCTTGTAATACCTAATGATAATACAGATGATGACTTTAAGCAGCTTATAGATGTTTATAAGATGTTGAAAACGAAATTCAATGAAGAGCAGGATAATCTAAAGACAGAGAATCTTAAGCGTAAAAATGATATCCTGAACAGGATGACTATTATTATAAGAGATTCTGAAAATGTAGAGAAGCATTATAATGAGTTTGTTGACCTGAGTAAAGAATTCAAGGAAATTAAAAATATACCTGTAGCAGACGTTACTCTTCTTTGGAAAAAATATCAGGTTCTTTTGGAGAATTTCTATGACCTTCTTAAAATAAACAGAGAGTTGAGGGATTATGACTTTAAAAAGAATCTTGATAAAAAAGAATATTTGTGCCAGGAGGCTGAGAAGCTCCTTGAGTCTAAAGATGTAATTTCAGCGTTCAAACATTTGCAGGAACTTCATGATGAATGGAGAAATACGGGACCTGTAGCCAAAAAAGACAGAGAAGAAATATGGAAAAGATTTAAAGATATTTCTACAGCAATAAATAAAAAGCATCAGGATTATTTTAACCATATTAAAGAAAAGGAGACTGATAATGAAACTAAAAAAGTTGAAATCTGTGTAGAAATAGAGTCAATAGATTATCAGAAACTTAACTCCCAGAAAGATTGGGAGGACAAGACGAAGTTTGTCCTTTCTCTACAGGAAAACTGGAAACAATTGGGTTTTGCTTCCAAGAAAGTGAATAATCAGCTGTTTGAGAGATTTCGCAAAGGATGCGATTTCTTCTTTTCAAAAAAAGCTGAATTCTTTACCGAATTAAAAGAACAGTTTAACGATAATCTGAGAAAAAAGACAGCTCTGTGCGAGAAAGCAGAAGAGCTTAAGGATAGCAGTGATTGGAAGAAAACAGCAGATGAGCTTGTTAAAATACAGAAAGAATGGAAAACGATAGGTCCGGTACCTCGTAAATATTCCGATTCTTTATGGAAACGTTTTATCTCTGCATGTGATTATTTCTTTGAAAGAAAAGAAAAAGAATTTTCTTCTCAGAAAGAAACAGAGTATTCAAATCTGGAAAAGAAAAAAACAATAATATCCCAACTTAATGAATATCTTAATACTGAGGCGTCGCAGGAATCGGCAAAAACAGTAAGAGCATTAATGTCTGAATGGAACAGTGTGGGATTTGTCCCTTTTAAAGAAAAAGATAATATCTATAAAGAGTATCAGAATGTTCTGGATAAGCTGTTTAAGAAGCTTAACATGCATGGCGCAAAGCAGAATATAGATAACTTTACTTCGCATATAAATAAATATTCCGACAAGGATAAACATGCGGTATATAAAGAAAGAGATAGACTGATGCGAGCATTCGAAAATATTAAGAATGAAATTAAAAATTATGAGAATAATATCGGATTCTTATCTTCATCCTCGAAAGGCGGAAATGCTTTAGTGAAAGAACTAGAGAAGAAAATCGAAAAACTTAAGGATGATGCAGCTGTTATCGTCAAGAAAATCGATATTATTGATGAAAAACTACAAGCAAACTGATTGTTGCCTTTTTGTCAAAACAATAGATTGTATTAAATCTTATTATAAAAATTGTTACAGATAATGTGAACAGATAAAATAGTTTATATATTTGTACCATATTTAAGAAGTTATAGAAAGCATACTTATAAATTGATCTGATCTACTCGGTCAATTTAAAGTTATACATTGCAGGACAATGCTGTATATGTATATATGCTTTATATAACTTCTTTTTATTTTATATAGTTATGAAGATAAGAGATATTATCCGGATCATAGAAAAAATTGCCCCTGTATGCTATCAGGAGAATTATGATAATTCAGGGTTGCAGATTGGTTCACCTGAGAATGAGGTGACATCGGTTCTTATTTGTCTTGATATAAATGAAGCTGTAGTCGATGAAGCGATATCAGCAGGCGCAAACTTCATTATTTCTCATCATCCTTTGATATTTTCAGGTATAAAAAACATAACCGGAAAGTCATATATTGAAAGGATAATCATAAAGGCTATAACAAATAATATTTCAATTTATAGTTCTCATACCTCACTCGATAATTCTGCGCTGGGAGTAAATAAGATCATAGCAGACAAACTGGGACTTAAGGATGCAGAGATTCTTGATCCGAAGAGTTCCCTTCTTTATAAGGTTGTGGTTTTTGTTCCTGTTGACCATTTGGAAAATGTCAGGGAAGCTATGTTTTTAGCAGGGGCCGGAGAGATTGGTAATTATGACAACTGTAGTTTCTCTACATCGGGAGACGGGACATTTAAAGCTAATGAAAAGGCTAATCCTTTCGTAGGACAACGTGAATTACTTCATTCCGAAAAAGAGAGCCGCCTGGAAATGATAGTTCCTTTATCTTCAAAAGAAAATGTTATAAAGAATATGCTGCAGGCTCATCCATATGAAGAAGTAGCTTATGATATTTTCAAACTTGAAAATAAATATAATGATGTCGGAAGCGGCATGATAGGAAATCTGGAAAATGAAATGCCGGCAAAAGATTTCGCTTTATATCTTAAAGAGCATTTTGATATTGATACTGTAAAATGTGCTTTTCCGGAAGATAAGAAAATAAAGAGAGTCGCTCTGTGCGGTGGTTCCGGATCATTTCTTATAAATAAAGCTATATCGGCGGGTGCTGATTGTTTTATTACCGGAGAGATCAAATATCATGACTATCTGGATTTCTATGAAAGAATAGCATTGTATGAGATCGGTCATTATGATTCAGAAAAGTTTACAATGGAACTTTTAAAAAATCTACTGAATGATAAGGTGCCGGAACTTACAACGCAAATTACTAATATTAAAACTAACCCTATAAAATATTTTTAAAATGGCTATTTCAAAAAATCATGACTCGGAAATGTCAGTAGAAGAACGCCTGAAAGCGGTTTATAAACTACAGACAATGTTATCAGAGATTGATAGAATTAAAACACTTCGCGGTGAGCTTCCTCTTGAGGTTCAGGATTTGGAAGATGAAATCGCAGGTTTGGAGACTCGTATCAATAATTATGCTCATGATATTGAAGACCTACAGAAATCTGTTGTAAATAAGAAAAACGAAATCGAAGAATCGAAAGCTCTTATTGTAAAATACACAGCTCAGCAGGATAATGTAAAAAATAACCGTGAGTTTGACTTCCTTACAAAGGAAATTGAATTCCAGAACCTTGAGATTGAACTTAGCGAAAAAAGAATTCGTGAATATACTTCTTCTGAAGCAAGCAAAAAAGATGAATCAGAAAGAGCTTCAGCACTTTTGGCAGACAGAAAAATTGATCTTGCAAATAAAAAAGGTGAGTTGAACGAGATCATCGAAGAAACAAGAAATGATGAGGAAGTGTTGAGAGATCAGGTAAAAGATGTTGAAACCAATATTGAACCAAGACTTCTTCAGGCTTTCAAACGCATCAGAAAAAATGCAAGAAATGGTTTGGCTGTTGTAACTATTCAGCGTGATGCTTGTGGTGGTTGTTTTAACAAGATCCCGCCTCAGCGCCAACTTGATGTTAAACTGCGTAAGAAAGTTATCGTTTGCGAATATTGTGGTCGTATTATGATTGACCCGGATTTAGCTCTAGAAGCTTAATATTATAAATTCTGACTGTTTGATAGCTTTGTTTAAAAAAGTACTTATTGAATTAATATCAATTAAATGTACTTGTTTGCATTAATGTAGTTCATTTAGTCATATAAAAATAAAACAGCACCTGAATTCCTACAAAGGTATTCAGGTGCTGTTTTATTTTATTGATGTCAGAGCTAAATCGTGGTAAAACTTAATCAGATATACGATTACGGCGATAGCAAATAAATTATTAGTGGATAAAATATAGCTATTTTTTATTTTATAATGCATCCTATATCTATGGTAAAGTGAATTGATGTCTATGATGATTTTGTTTTCTCTGTAATATTCCTAAACAAAATATGTTATGTGCATATATGGTTAACCGGGATTCTGAAGTTTGTATTTAGATATAATATTGTTAAACCAACTGCTACGTTTTTATATACCTTGAATAATTTAAGATGAAATTATAGAAACTTATTAATACATTCGAAAGAGACTCATTAATGAGGAGATAATAATTCCGGAACCAAGCCATCTTCATTTTTTATTTCAGTAGAGGCATTATGTTCCAGGAGTGATTTTACTATCATATATTCTTCATTCTCATATGCATAATGTAGAGCAGTATTTCCGAAATTATCCTGAAGATCGATATCAATTCCAAAATTCAACAAAGTCTTGACAATCTCTCCCTGTCCGTTTCCGGCAGCAAGGATAAGGGAATTTCTTCCGTTGTAATCCTTCATGTTAGGGTCTCCCCCCATAGAAAGAAGAAGTTTAAGGGAAAATAAGTTTCCGGTAGCGGAGCATTCGTGCAGAGGAGTTGACGAAAATATATCAGCTTTATTTACTCTTGCTCCGGCATTTATAAGTGGCAGAATAAGATCATTACGATTAATTGCCACGGCAATATGGAGAGGTGTATTTCCTATCTCGTCTATAGAGTTTATAAGTTCAAGTTTAGAAATATATCTGTTGATTTCTGATGTGTCATTAAGCAATATTGCAACATGAAGTTTAGAACCCATTACAGCACCGGCATTATAAAGTTCATTTACAATGTTGTGATTGTAGTGTTCACACATCATGAGAATATGATATGGTGTAAAGCCTGATGGATTTGCGAAGTTGACATCTGCTCCATTATTTATCAATAAAGAAATAATATCAAAAAAACCGTTTTCAGACGCATAATGAAGGGGAGCCCATCCTTCAGAATCAACAATATTTAGATTAGGAGTATTTAAAAGTGCCTCTTTAAAAAGAAGAATATCTCCGCTTCTACAGGCATTAAACAAAGCTTCATTCTTCATAATATATAAAATGTCAAGTGATTAATTATACTAAATAAACAACCGAATGTATAAAAATGATTTTGAAAATATCTTATATGAAGCATATAAATAGTAAATCAGACAAAATCTTTACAATAAAGATATAAAACAGGATTAATAAAAAAGCCCTGAAAGAATTTTTATTAGAATTAATTCTTTCAGAGCCTTCAGGTATTATTGACTTATTTCTTTTGTTGCACGGTATCTGTATATTTTCATTTACCGGTGACTACATTCATATAACTCTAAGCTCATTTAAATAATAAATATCTATTTATCTGATATTACAGAGCTAAATAAAAAATAAGAAAGATTTAATTGATAATTATGACTGAATCAAAATGAATGATTATCATAATAACTCATCAATAAAATATTAAATATTATTGATGTTGAGGTCTTTGCAGGTCGTTTACTGTTTTAACAGGATTGAAAGTTTCGATAGGAACTTCAACGAAAACAGTATTCCAGTCTGACATTGCACCATTCCAAAGACCAGGAAGCTCAAGAGCTTTAAGTTCTTTTCCATTTTTTGATTTCAAAGAAATGAATCCGGTTTTAGGATCAACAAAATCAATAAGATTATAAGAATTTCCTTCTTTATCGCGTGTTGCACAAATAAGGTCTACCGGGTTGAAGTGAGTAGAATTATTAAATGCTTCCATTGCTTCAGGATTATTCTTATCAATCTGAGAGCTTTCTAAAATCTGAGGTGAAGATGATCCGTCATTATTAAATGCTATGAAAGGACCTCCTCCGGGTTCTCCGACATTTTTAACCATACCACAAATTCTTAGTGGACGGCGGAATTTGTTGATAAGATAAATTGCAAGTTCGGAGTCTTCGAATGTCTTTGTGTTATCATTTCTGACAAACAATGTATGTTGAAGAAATCTTACCATTTCAAGCAACTGTTCGTGAGTGTATCTTCCGCTTTCAAGAAGATCAAGATAAGAAAATATCTTTTGCTGAAGACTTACAAGAAGACCACCTAAAGCCTGTTTGTATTTTATAGTCGAAGGTTTAAGTTTGTCCGGAACCACATTATCGATATTCTTAATAAAGATAACATCAGATGACATCTCATTAAGATTTTCAATCAAAGCGCCGTGTCCGCCCGGACGGAAAAGTATCTTATCATTTTCTCTGAAAGGATTGTTTTCAGAATCTGCAGCAACAGTATCTGTTGAAGACTTCTGTACAGAGAAAGAAACATTGTACTTTATGCCATATCTTTTCTCATATTTACTTTTTGTTTCATTTACAAGTCTTTCGAAAAAAGAAAGATGTTCAGGAGAAACAGTAAAATGAAGATTGACCTCTCCTTTTCCGTTAGCACAGTAAAGAGCTCCTTCCACAAGATGTTCTTCCATAGCTGTTCTTGCTCCATCCTGATAATTATGGAATTTAAGAACTCCTTTCGGAAGAGATCCGTAATTAAGACCTTTTTCTAAAAGAAGATTCGCAACAACAGGCTTGTATTCACCTTTTTCGATCAGCTCTTCAATAGGAGCATTTTCGTTTTTAATGCAAGCAGAATCAAGGTCATTATAAAAAGCAAAGTTTTTGATATTGTCGAAAAATATTTTTTCAAATTCAGTTTCCGGCTTATCTCTTTGACTGTTTAAAAACTCAAAAAGGTCTTTAAACATTCGGCTCGCAGCTCCTGATGCAGGAACAAACTTTAATATTTGCTTATTTTCATGAAGATATTTTTCCCAGATATTCTGATATCTTTCGATAGCATCATCGTTTAATGCTAAAATGCCTTCTCCGATCGTCGCACCGGATTTGATTTCAAGGTAAGGAAAACCTTCTTTGAATGACAATAATTGACTTTCCACCTTTTCCGGAGTTATACCTTTCTTTTGCAATAAAGCCAAGTCTTCTGATGTAAACATAACAAGTTATATGAATTTATTATTCAACCTCTAAAATGAATATTCAAATGTACAAAATACAAATAAAAGACAAACTACTTAAGATAAAAAAAGTATATTCGCATACAATAAAACTCATATTATTGCAATAAATAGATTTGAGGAGGGGTAGGCATGACAGATTTATCATTTTTTACTGAAGAAGAAAAAGAAGAACTAAAATCTAAATTAAGACTTTTTGAAGAGGATTTCAAAAATATATTTACTGCGGAAGAAATAAGCAAAATAAAGTTTCTCTTAAAACAGGGGATCGATAAAGAAGTATATACAAGGACAGAGAACGGTATAAATCTTCTTCTTAAGAATATCAATACTTCCATCACCCTAATGAAAGAAGTAGGGTTGAAGAAAAGCGCCATAGTTGCAGCTTTGCTTTATCCTTTAAGTGAAAGCGGCATAATATCATCTTCTGAGATTGCCGCAGAATTTGGTGCCGATATTGAAAATATAATCGAAGGTCTTCTTAAAGTAAATTCCTTATATGTGAAAAATGAAGTTATCGAATCTGATAATTTCAGAAAACTTCTGTTGTCTTTTGCGGAAGATATTCGTGTGATCATTATTATGATTGCCGACCGTCTGACTCTTATGAGATTGATAAATCATCATCCCAATGAAGAATATCGCCTGAAAATAGCGCAGGAATGTGCATCTCTTTATACTCCTCTTGCACACCGTCTGGGGTTATACTCAATAAAATCGGAACTTGAGGATCTTACACTGAAATATCAGCACAGAGATGTATACACTGATATTGCAAAAAAGCTGAATGAGACTAAAAAGAGCCGTGATCTTTATATTCAGTCATTCATCGAACCGATTAAAAAGAAACTTGAAGAAACAGGTCTGAAATTTGAAATCAAAGGGCGCACAAAATCTATTTATTCTATCTGGAATAAAATAAAAAAACAAAATACTGATCTAGAAAATATTTACGATCTCTTTGCTATCAGAGTTATTCTTGATTCTGATCAGGTCTTAGAAAAAGCTGAATGCTGGCAGGTATATTCTATCATCACCGATATGTATCAGCCAAATCCAAAACGACTTAAAGACTGGCTTTCTATTCCTAAAAGCAATGGTTACGAATCTTTGCACATCACAGTGCTCGGGCCTGACAGAAAATGGGTAGAAGTCCAGATCCGTACCAAACGTATGGATGAAATTGCAGAACGCGGACTTGCCGCACACTGGAAATACAAAGGGATAAAAAGTGAAAATGTTGTAGACCAGTGGCTGAGCAATATAAGAGAAGTTCTTGAAAACAACAGTTCTCCAAATGAACTGATGAAAGATTTTCAGATGGATCTTTATAACGAAGAAATATTTGTATTTACTCCTAACGGAGATCTTCACAAACTTCCCAAAGGAGCTACTGTACTTGACTTTGCTTTTATGATACATTCCAGATTAGGAACAAAGTGTATCGGTGCAAAAATCAATAATAAGAACGTAAAAATCACTCATAAACTCAACAGTGGAGACCAGATAGAAGTTCTTACATCTCCACAGCAAACTCCAAAACAGGACTGGCTTAATATTGTATGTACTTCAAAAGCCAGGATTAAAATCAAACAGTCGCTTAAAGAGCTGGAACATAAGGATGCTGAATTTGGTAAAGAACTTCTTTTTCGCCGTTTTAAAAACAGAAAGAAAGATTTATCCGAAGGTATTCTTATGCGTCTTATAAAGAAGCTGGGGTATAAAACGATGACAAGCTTCTATTATTCTCTTGCAAAAGAAGAAATTGATATAAATAAATTTATAGATCAATATATTGAGCTTGAGCATTTTGAGGAAACTCCGCAACTTATGGAAAACCGTACAGCCGAAAATTACACACAGGTCGCTCAGGTTTCCGATGATACGGAAGCGAAAGACAATGTTCTTATAATAGAACAGAATCTTAAAGGCCTTGAATATAAACTGGCAAAGTGCTGTAATCCTATTTTTGGTGACGACGTTTTCGGATTCGTTTCAATTCAGGGTGGAATAAAGATACATCGTGTTGACTGCTCAAACGCTAAGCAAATGCAACTTAGATACCCTTACAGAGTTGTGAAAGCAAAATGGTCAGGAAATTATGGCGGAAAATATTCGATCACTCTTAAAGTGATAGGAAATGATGATATCGGTATCGTTACCAATATTACCTCCGTAATATCTAAAGAGAAAAATCTTACGCTTCGCTCTATATCAATAGATTCTAACGACGGCCTTTTTCAGGGTCATTTAAGTGTTTTTGTCGATAATCTTGCTTCTCTGAATTCACTTATAAAGAAGATACAAAGTGTAAAAGGAGTAAAATTCGTAGAAAGAGTATCTTAAATAATTAATTAAAAACAATCGAACTCATATTCTCATAAAACTATATATGAAATCATTTTTTTATTTTTTCTCAGCAGTATTGCTTCTATCTTCATGTAATAATGATAAACAAAAAGCTCAACAAATTTTTAATGACGCAACAGGTTATTATGATTCAGGACAGCTGAACACTGCGAAGATATATATCGACTCCCTGAAATCTACTTATCCTAAGGAATTCGATCTTATTAAACAGTCGATAAAGCTGATGTGGAAGATTGAGCTTAAAGAAAACCAACAGACATACAATTATACGGATTCTCTTTTGCGGATTCAGACACATATCGCAGACTCTCTTAAAGACAGTTTTGATTTCGTTAAATCTGAATATGAAGACAAAGGCACATTTGTATATAAGGGGATGGGTGTAGAAAAAAACGTTGAAAGAAGTTATCTGCGTTCCGGAGTCTATGAAAACGGTGATATTTATTTGAGCAGCGTTTATTTTGGAAAAGGAAATATCAACCATACCGGTGTGAAACTTGATATTCCGGATTCCGGACAATCGGTGTCAACATCTGAAATTCCTTATGACGGAGGAACAAACTATCGCTTTAACGATGGTGGTAACAGTTCAGAGATCGTTACCTACAAAAGAGGAAAAGATAATGGTGCAATTGCATTTATTGCCGATAATATTGATAAAAAGATAAAGGTTACATATACCGGCGGAAAAAATTATGTAACATATATTGATAAAACGGCACAGAAAAGCATCGCAAAATCTTTTGAACTGGCAATGATACTTTTTGATATTCACCGATTAAGACAAGAAAATGATATAGCAGAAGGTAAGATTAACTATCTGCAAAGAAAACTCAGCGAATAAAACTTCAAATTATATTATAAAGCCGTGAATCTCTTATATTTGTCCTGACTCAAATATAAGAGATTCTCTTTTTAAAAGAATATAAATGATTCCAAAGCAAAAAATAACAATATACGATCTGGCCAAAAGACTGAACACAACTCCTTCAACTATATCAAGAGCCTTAAAGGATCATCCGCGTATAAGTAAGAAAATGAAGGAAGCTGTAAGGGAACTGGCCAGGGAACTTAATTTTCATCCTGACCCCGTTGCTCATCATCTTCGTACCGGGAGGGGACTTGTAATCGGAGTTATAGTTCCCCGTATAGACCGCCATTTTTTTGCTTCGGTTATCGGAGGTATACAAAGTGTTGCGCAGTCGCACGGCTACAGCGTTATTATTTCTCAGTCAAATGAGTCATACGATAAAGAAGTAGAAGCCATAAAGGCAATGCTTAATAAGAAGGTTGACGGAATAATTATATCTATAGCTTCAGAAACTGAAGATTATAAACATCTGAGCCAGATGATGGAGCGTGTGCCGGTGATTTTTTTCGATCGCATTCCCGAACTGCCGGATATAGACTATGTCATCAATGATAATTTTATGATGGGATATAAGGCTGTAGAACATCTTGCGGCAAGAGGATATAAAAGAGTTGTTCATTTTGCCGGACCTCAGAGTCTTCTGGAATATCGTGAAAGACTGGCAGGTTACAAACAGGCTGTTAATGATCTCAAACTGGAGTTTCATGATGAATATATCTTCTACAATACTATTACAATGCCCACCGGTATTGATGCGGCAAGAAGAATACTGGAGTTCTCAGAGATGCCTGATGCTATTTTTGCGGCAGGCGATTATCCCGCTATCACAGCTATAGATACTTTAAAAAAGGCAGGTTACAGAATTCCCGAGGATTATGGTGTCGTAGGAGTAGCCAATGAACCATTTGTAAACTATTTTTCTCCGTCACTTACTTCGTTTGAGCTTTTCAATAAAACAATGGGAGAAAACGCAGCTGAATTACTTATGAATAAACTTGATGCAGAAAAGGATAATGATACCTGTCAGACCATAATAATCAAGCCTGAACTGATAGAGCGTGAATCGACTCTTAAGAGTATATGAAAAGATCCGTTTGATGACTTATATAATAAGCATTAGACGGATTTTTTTATTTGTAGATATACAATCCTGAAAGAGATTTCCGGATAAAATAATCGACTAAGATTAAGCCGAATCATTAATGCTGAAAAAATGTCATTTTTCATGGTAAAAAAGTTTTAATAATTGTTTTATAGATTAAGATTATAATGTTTAAGATCCTTTTCCGGCAACAGAAAAAAATATTTTATAATACATGGATTTAAATAAACAGATGAAAAAAATACGTTTTGGGTTTTAATAAACAAACGTAAATATCAAACAAATTGATTTTCAGTATGTATTGTTTGTAGGTATATTCTTTCTGAGGAGAGTCTGCTTTCAGAAAAAGGTGTACGATGACAATATTGTCACTGTACAGTTGTAATATTGTCATCGTTCGGTTGTCATATTGCCACTGTGCGCTGTCAGAACCACGATATGAAAGATAAATTCGGAGATTATAATTTTGATTAGATTAATATTAAACAAATTAGTATAAAAATGGTATAACACGAAAAAATTAATATATTTGTGTTACCGGTTACTTTAAATAATGTAATTTAAATTGAAAGTTACTATGAAGACAAACTATGAATTGCGGTACGCGACAAATCCCCGGGATGCCAAAAGCTACGATAAAGCTCGGCTACGTCAGGAATTTCTTGTTCAGAAGATATTTACCGCAGACGAAATTAATATGGTTTATTCACTGTATAACCGTGTGATAGTAGGGGGAGCATTCCCAGTAAGTGAAACTCTTGAACTTGAGGCTATTGATGTTCTGGAAACTCAATATTTTCTTAATAACCGTGAAATAGGTGTCTTCAATATTGGCGGTGACGGTATTGTAGAAGTCGACAGCACAAAATATGAATTAGGATATAAAGAAGCTCTTTATATCGGTTCGGGAAACAAGACCGTGAAATTCAGTTCTAAAGATTCTTCCAAACCTGCAAAGTTTTATTTCAATTCTACACCGGCTCATACTTCCTATCCGGATAAAAAGATTACTAAAGCAGAAGCTGTGGTATCGGAAATGGGAGCGGACGAAACCTCAAATCACCGCGCACTCAATTATATGATAGTTCCGAAGGTGCTTCCTACATGCAATCTGCAAATGGGAATGAGTGAAATGAAAGTCGGAAACGTATGGAAAGGATTACCACCGCGTAGTCATAACCGTACGGTAGAAACATATTTCTATTTTGAGATTCCTGAAGGTGATGCTATATGTCATTTTATAGGCGAGCCTGATGACTCTCGTAATATATGGCTTCAGGGAGAGGAAGCGATCATTTCGCCCGACTGGTCGGTACATGCCGCAGTTGGTACGCGCAACTATTCATTTATTTGGGGAATGACAGGTGAAAGCCTTGATTATGGCGACCAGGATTTCTTTAAGTATACAGACCTAAAATAATTAATAATAAATTAAAATGTTAAATTTCTCATTAGAAGGTAAGATTGCTTTAGTAACAGGAGCAGCTTACGGTATTGGTTTTGCTATTGCTTCAGGTTTCGCTAAAGCAGGAGCAAAGATTGTATTCAATGATATTAATCAGGAACTTGTTGACAAAGGCGAAGCAGCTTATAAAGCAGAGGGCATCGATGCAAAAGGTTATGTTTGTGACGTGACAAATGAAGAGCAGGTTAACGAGCTGGTTAAAAAAATCGAAGCGGAAGTCGGAGTAATTGATATTCTTGTAAATAACGCAGGTATTATCAAACGTATTCCAATGCATGAAATGACTGCAGCCGAATTCCGTCAGGTAATTGATATCGACCTTAACGGGCCATTCATTATGGCTAAAGCCGTACTTCCTTCAATGATGAAAAAACGTGCCGGTAAAATCATTAACATCTGTTCTATGATGTCGGAACTTGGGCGTGAGACAGTTTCTGCTTATGCTGCTGCAAAAGGAGGACTTAAAATGCTTACACGTAATATCGCATCTGAATACGGAGAATACAATATTCAGTGTAACGGTATCGGGCCTGGTTATATCGCGACTCCTCAGACAGCTCCGCTCAGAGAGCCTCAGGCTGACGGTTCAAGACATCCTTTCGATCAGTTTATCATAGCTAAAACTCCTGCTGCACGCTGGGGAACACCGGAAGATCTTATGGGACCTGCCGTATTCCTTGCCTCGGGTGCATCCGACTTTGTAAACGGTCATGTGCTTTATGTAGACGGAGGTATTCTTGCTTATATCGGCAAACAGCCTAAATAATTAAAGAAATAAATATTTAACTGATAACCGGCACATGGTGCGCATGAGATTTTTCTATTAATGTGTATCATGTGCTGTTGTTTTTTAATTAAATCATAATGAAAAAGGTATATTTCTTTGCTCTTGGAACAATGTTGCTTACAGCATCATGTATGAGAGAACACAGTCTGAAAATTACTGTTTCAAATATTACTAATCTTGACAGAAGCGATGAGATCGTGGAGATTATCTGGGATGATATCAAAGATCAGGTCAAATTAGGTCAGGGCGAATCATTTGTTATTCTTGACGAACAGGGACAGCAGGTGCCGTATCAGCTTGTCACTTACGGAAAGCCGGATCCGGAACTCCTTATATTCCCGGCATCTGTGAAAGCCAATGCCAAAGGAGTATATAAAATGCAGAAGGGCAAACCCGAACAGTTTGAGTCTATGGCTGAGGTGAATTTTGTACCTCAGAGAAAAGATGATATCAGCTGGGAAAACAATCGTGTAGGATACAGAATGTACGGGCCCGCTCTGGAAGCTGATCCGCGTGAATCTTTTGTTTCCGGAGGGATTGATGTATGGGCTAAATCAACACCAAAACTTGTGGTCCAGAAATGGTATAAAGATGACCTTGGCGGAATAAAAAGCTATCATAAAGACGGAGGTGAAGGTCTTGACTTTTATGTAGTAGGAAAATCTGTAGGTGCTGGTGCCGCTGCTCCTGTTAAGGGAGATACGGTTTATTATGTATCACATAACTTCAAATCTCATGAGATTCTTGATAACGGACCTCTGAGAGTTGTCTTCAAACTTACTTATGCTCCATATCAGGCCGCAGGTCAGGAGGTGAATGAGACACGTACGATTTCTCTTGATGCCGGTTCAAATATGAATAAGATCATTGAGGATTACGGACGTATAAAGGAGCCAATGACAATAGGTGCAGGCTTCCCTTATTATAATAATGAAGATATCGTTATAAATGCGCCTCAGGGATATCTTAGCTACCAGCAACCGGCCGATCCTGCTAACGGAACGATTTATCTTGGAGTAGTGTCTGATTCTCCTTTGATGGGATCAACGATAGTCGACAAACAGGTTCTTGCTTTGATGAATTATGAACCTGATTACAGCCACAAAGGCGGTATGATCTATTATTCAGGTGCCGGATGGAGTAAGGGCGGATTCCCTACTTTTGATGACTGGACAACATATGTCAAAGATTTTTCTTATAAACTAAGAAATCCTCTTCTTGTAGCCGTAAGTGCAGAAGAATAGAATTACCGTTCTAAACGGTATAGGTAAAAATATAAGGCCCGGAAAAGAATTTGATTCTTATCCGGGCCTGTTGTTTTTTATAAGTTTCATTAAACGGTATTTTGAAATCTGTTATCTCTTATTTCTTATTTTCAAAATATTTCAGGAACTGAATTCTCATAAGTCTTTCAAAGCCTTCTGTAGAGTCGGCATTCAGTTTTCCTTTAAATTCTGAAATAGATTCATAGTTGTTATTTTCTTCCCATTCATATAATCTGTTTATTGCTGAGGCAATCCATGCATTTCCGTTTTTGTAGATAGCGCTGCATACTTCAACTGCTGAAGCACCTGCCAGGATTGCTTTTATGACGTCGTCTCCTTTTGCGACTCCGCCGGAAAGAGCAATATCGATCTTCTTATTTAAAGCTGATGCTATTCCGACCCAGCGAAGGGGAGTGGCAAGATCGCTTTCTGTACTGAGAACGTGTCCTGTGGTATATTCCATCTTATTGACATCAATATCATTCTGATACATTCGGTTGAACATAACAACTCCGTTTGCTCCGGCTCCGTAAAGAGCATCTGTAAGCGCTGCCGGATTTGTAAGGTTCGCTCCCAGTTTAACAATAATAGGAATTTTTATATTCTTTCTTACTTCACTTACTATTCTTACATGCTCCTGTTCAAACTCCCCGTATTTATATTGAAGAGAAGAACGAATTCCCATAATATTAAGTTCAAGTGCATCGGCTCCGGCTTCTTCTATTGTTTTGGCAAAATCTATCCACTCGCCGTAACTATAGCAATTGATGCTTGCAATGATAGGTATTTTACAAAGTTCTTTTGATTTTTTTATGAGATTTATATAATCTTCCACGTTATGAGATCTTATATAATTACGCATATAGTCGTAACCCTCTCCAAACTGATCGGAACTGTCGGAAAGCGAAGATTCCTGAAGTGTTATATTTTCTTCGAAAAGAGATTTAAGAACGATGGCGCCTGCTCCGTCCATCTGAAATGCCAAATTGTTTTCGGCGCTGTTGGTACGGCTTGAACTTGCTATTATGATAGGGTTTTCCAGTTCCAGCCCTGCAAATGATGTTTTTAGAATATTCATGTGGTCAGTTTTAATTTTATGGACACAAAGAACGACAGGAGCAATTATATGACAGTCGTTACTATATGAACAAGATTGAAAATTTATTTAATGTTATTTTAAATTGAATTTTGCTAAAAATAGATTATTTCTTTTTATCAGAGAAGCATAAAGCTTAAAAAGTATAATAATTAGTGTAATTATTTAAAAAATGATGAAGGGAAAACGTCATTATGTCATAATTTCTGCCATGAATTCATTTTCTGAGTGAAACGCTGACAAAAAAATATGCCAAAAAACGGACTGTTTATTCATTTACGGATTGGCACGTCTTTTGTACAAATAAAAATGAAGTCATAAAAATGCACTTTAAAAACTAAAAGACAGAGATCATATAAAAAACAGAAACCATTGATCCCTTTCTTTAAAAAGAGATTAAAATAAACAAGAAATATAAACACTTAAAGTTATACTAAAATGGGAAAAATAATTGGAATCGACTTAGGTACAACCAACTCTTGTGTGGCTGTAATGGAAGGTAATTCTCCTGTTGTTATCAATAATTCAGAAGGTAGACCTACAACACCTTCAATCGTTGCTTTTGTTGACGGTGGAGAGCGTCGTGTAGGTGAACCTGCAAAACGTCAGGCAGTAACTAATCCGACAAGAACTATCAACTCTATAAAGAGATTTATGGGTGAAAGTTGCGACCAGGTAAAAAATGAGATTCCTCGCGTACCTTATACAGTAGTATGTAATGAAGCTAATCAGCCTCGTGTTGAAGTTGACGGACGTACATATTCTCCACAGGAAATTTCTGCTATGATTCTTCAGAAAATGAAAAAGACTGCAGAAGATTATCTTGGTCAGGAAGTAACTGAAGCTGTTATCACAGTTCCTGCATACTTTAACGATGCTCAGCGTCAGGCTACAAAAGAAGCCGGTGAAATCGCAGGTCTTACAGTTCGCCGTATCGTGAACGAACCGACTGCTGCAGCTCTTGCTTACGGTCTTGATAAGACAACTAAAGATATGAAAATCGCTGTATTCGACCTTGGTGGCGGTACATTCGATATCTCTATCCTTGAGCTTGGTGACGGTGTGTTTGAAGTGAAATCAACTGACGGTGATACTCACCTTGGTGGTGATGACTTCGACCACGTAATCGTTGACTGGTTGGCAGGTGAATTTGAAAAAGAAGAAGGAATTGATATCCGTAAAGATCCAATGGCACTTCAGCGTCTTAGAGAGGCTGCAGAAAAAGCTAAAATCGAGCTTTCTTCTACAACAACTACAGAGATCAATCTTCCATATATCATGCCTGTAAACGGTATTCCAAAACACCTTGTGAAGACCCTTACTCGTGCTAAATTCGAACAGCTTGCAGATACATTGATCAAAAATACAATCGAACCTTGCCGCCGTGCACTTAAAAATGCAGGTGTTTCTACTTCTCAGATCGATGAAGTAATCCTTGTGGGTGGTTCTACACGTATTCCTGCGGTACAGACAGAAGTAGAAAAATTCTTTGGAAAAGCTCCTTCTAAAAATGTAAATCCGGATGAAGTTGTTGCATTAGGTGCAGCTATTCAGGGAGCGGTATTAAGCGGTGATGTGAAAGACGTATTGCTTCTTGACGTAACTCCTCTTTCTCTTGGTATCGAAACTCTTGGAGGAGTGATGACTAAGCTTATCGAATCAAATACAACGATCCCTACTAAGAAATCTGAAACATTCTCAACAGCAGTTGATAATCAGCCTTCTGTAGAAATCCATGTACTTCAGGGAGAACGTCCGATGGCGAAAGACAATAAGACTATCGGTAGATTCCACCTTGACGGAATTCCTTCAGCTCAGCGCGGTGTACCTCAGATTGAAGTAACATTCGATATTGACGCTAACGGTATCCTTCATGTTTCTGCTAAAGATAAAGGAACAGGCAAAGAACAGTCTATCCGTATCGAAGCATCAAGCGGTCTGACAGAAACAGAAATCAAACGCATGAAAGAAGAAGCTGCTGCAAATGCTGATGCAGATAAAGCAGAAAAAGAAAAAATCGACAAACTTAATCAGGCAGACAGTTTGATTTTCCAGACTGAAAAACAGCTTACAGACCTTGGCGATAAACTTCCTGCAGATAAAAAAGCAACTATCGAAGGAGCTCTTGCAAAACTTAAAGACGCTCATAAAGCACAGGATATCCCGGCTATCGATGCTGCTTCAGCTGAACTGAACTCAGTTCTTCAGGCTGCTGCACAGGATATTTACGGAGCACAACAGGGTGGTCCACAGGAAGGCCCGACAAATCCTGGTCCTGATAACAACGATGGTGGAGTAACTGACGTTGATTTTGAAGAAGTGAAATAAGATTGAATAAAATCAATTTATAGAAATAATTAAGCCTCGGTAAATCGTTGATTTACTGAGGTTTTTTTGTTTGAGTTTATATGTCATGCCAGAATCCTTTCTTAATTGATATCGAAATGAGTTTATTGATATTTATAAGTTTATATCTATATCTAAAATTAATATTATTCAGACATGAAAGAGCTGAAAGCTAAAATGCCTGAAAATAATTTTCAAAAAAATACTATAATTGCAACTAAAGTCATTCTATTTTGTTAAGGTTATACTTTTGCTATGAATTCTATTTTTGTATTGTTGTATTAAATAATTTATAGATGCGATTTAAAGAGTTGATAAAATTCTTTCTGCCATTATTATTTATAATTCCTGTATTTGTTTTTAGAGACTATACGCCTGATAATGAGCTTAAATATATAAGTATAATTCGGGAAGCTCTTGCCGATAGAAACTATTTTACCTTTTATAATCATGATGAGATATATGCAGATAAGCCACCTTTATATTTTTGGTTATTAATGTTGCTTAGATTGTTTACAGGTGTTGACAATATGCTTATATATGGAATGGCTACTCTTATTCCGGCTTATATAATAATAATAACTATGAACAGACTGAGTTTCGGCAAGAATAATAAAGCCGAATTTACTCCGATGTTAATGTTGATCAGTACTGTTATGTTTCTTGGTTCAACAGTTGCTTTGAGGATGGATATATTAATGGTAATGTTTATAGTTCTTGCTTTATCTGCATTTTTCAGAATGTATTGCGGAGAGGAAAATAATTTAGATCAATATTTGCTGCCATTATATATTTTTCTTGCTGTATTTAGTAAAGGTGCCGTAGGGATAATAATTCCTGTCTTTTCTATACTTGTTTTTTTATTAGTAGAAAAACAGGTTTCGTCTATTAAAAAATACCTCGGCTGGAAACAATGGTTAATTATCTTCTGTCTTACATCTATATGGTTTACCGGTGTATTTTTAGAAGGCGGTTTCGATTATATTTATAATTTACTGGTAAAACAGACAATTGGTCGCGGCATAAATTCATTTCATCATAAAAGACCCTTCTATTACTATCTTATAACCTCATGGTATTCACTGGCTCCCTGGATATTTTTATCTGTAATTACTTTGTTTAAAGGTTTTAAAACCGGCATTATTCATTCTGATATTAAACTGAAATTCTATTCAGTTATTGTTATTACAACATTTATTATCATGTCGCTGGTAAGCTCAAAATTAGATATTTATCTTTTGCCATTATATCCCTTTATAATCTATTTGACTTATATGTTACTGGAAAAAATACATTGTGACTGGTGGATTAAAATTTCAGTTATAATTGTATCCGTTCCATTTTTAGCTATGCCTCTCATATATCCGCATTTGAAAGAGAATCTCTCTGTACTTAAAGAAACAGATCTTATAACAACTATTTTCATTAGAGCGACAATATTAATTATGTGTATAGGCGGAGCTATATCATCCTTTTTATGTTTTAAAGATAAAATATCAAAAGCATGCGTTTCACTCGCTTCAGCGATATTGTTTTCGATTACAGTAGTTTCTTTTATAATACCACATTTTAATAGTCTGATAGGGATGAAAGAGTTATCTGATAAGGCAATTGAAATTTATAAAAATAACGAATGTAGCGGTTATGCCTTTTTTCGATACAGAGGCTATGAACAGATGGATGTTTTTATAGGGGAGGATCTCATCAAAGTATCTAATGTCAGTGAATTTAACGAACAGAATTCTAATAATATATTATTCATTCGACAACTTGATTATGACAGAAATGCACAGCTAAGAGAGTATATAGGGAATAATATACCCGTTTACAAAAAAGGAAAACATAATATTTATTTAATTAAAAAATAGGGGAGAAGATTAGTTGTAAATGTGTTAAATCGATCAGTTCTCTAAATTCCACTTTATCCATTTTTGAAGAATGTTTATGTATTAATTAAGATATAGTTTTATTATTAGCTGAGTATCTAAGGTTTAGCTAATAATTATGTTAATATGTTTTTAATATTATGGATAATAATAACAAAATATAATATCGTATAAGCATATATTTAAGATATAGAAATTAAGAAATTTTTTATATGTTTTTTCTTTACAAAAACTGTGGATTTTATTTAGTAATTATTTTTAAGATTAGTTTTTGGTAAAATCATCTCTTATAGAAATAGATGCTCTGGTTTATATAATTTAAATATGTGTAGATACACAAGCCGATAATCAGTCTAACTCCAAAAGATATTATAGAATTTATCAAGCAAAGATATCGCAAGAGACAGTTAATGTTAAGAATTCAACGATCAGTGAGTTCGCTCTTTAGTTAAATTCATTCAATCTGATCATGCTTTTATAAACTTAAGTATGCTCAAGAAAGATATATAGTATAGAAGCTTTTAAATAAGAAAAGAAGAAACCGGTTCTTGTTATTTAAAGTATCGTAATAGCTTTTTTAATAATAAAGGAGTATAAATAAATTCTGATTGCTATAGAGATTATTAGATTTTTTAAGTTTATATCGAGGGGTAGAGTATAAAATTAACATAAGTATGTGTTAAATATTAAAATACTGATTGTTCTTATGTTTTTAATTACTAATATTGTCAAAAATCAAACAATATATGTATAGATATTATAATAAATATGGAAATTAGTTCATTGATAATAAGAAAATGGGATAATATACCACTGAAATTTCAGGAAATTATAAAATTTGGATTTGTTGGAATAATCGCAACATTTATTCATTATATTATTTACTGGATATTAATGAATTTTATAGGCTTAAATATTGCGTATTCTTTAGGTTATGGAATAAGTTTTATAGCCAATTTTTATATGACATCATATTTTACATTTAATGTAAAACCAACTATAAAAAGAGGTTTGGGATTTGGATTGAGTCATTTTATAAATTATTTATTGCAGCTTATATTATTGAATATATTCATATATATAGGTGTTAATGCCTCAATAGCTCCTTTTCCGGTTTTTATAATAGCTATTCCTCTGAATTTTATTTTAGTCAGATATTTATTAAAGAAATAGTACCAATGA